>NZ_PKIG01000006.1:0-118836 GCF_002860905.1 Streptococcus oralis subsp. dentisani
TTAAACTTATCAAACGAAATGCCTTTGGATTTCGGAACTTTGAAAACTTCAAAAAACGAATTTTTATCGCTCTCAATATCAAAAAAGAAAGGACAAATTTCGTCCTTTCTAGATCTTAGCTTTTCTTCAACCCACTACAGTTGACAAAGAGCCTATTTTTCATCATTCATTTTTGACTTTACTTCATCATAGGATAGTGCATGTGATTCTTCTTCTACTGTTTCAGGCATCTTTCCTGTTTCGTAAAGAGATTTAATTTGTGTACTATCCAATGTTTCGTATTTCAATAATGCTTCTGCAATCAACTTGTGAGTTTCACGATTTGACTGAATAATTTCAGCAGCTTTATTTCGTGCTTCATTCAATAATGAACGAACCTCTTCGTCAATTTCATAAGCTGTTTGTTCTGAAATTGATTTTTGAGAGCTTTGTGCACCAAACATGGCATGATTACCCTCATATTGTACCGGACCAAGTTTTTCACTCATACCGTACTCTGTAACCATTGCACGAGCCATCTGTGTAGCTTGTTCAAAGTCATTTGAAGCTCCTGTCGTTTGGACATTAAAGATGATTTCTTCAGCTACACGTCCACCCATTAAACCAGCCAATTGCTCTTTCATATCTTCTTTAGATAGAAGCATTTGATCTTCCTTAGGAAGTGCAATCATGTAACCACCTGCACGGCCACGTGGTACAATTGTAACCTTATGGACAACGCGGGCATTCGATAAGACTAGACCAACAATGGTATGTCCAGCCTCATGGTAAGCAACCAATTCACGTTCTTTTTGTGAAACTGTCTTATCTTTCTTAGAAGGACCAGCAATAACTCTATCTTCTGCTTCATCAATATCTGAGGCATCAATTATTGATTTATTGCGACGAGCAGCGACTAAAGCCGCTTCATTCAATACATTCTCTAAATCAGCACCAACAAAACCTGGAGTTTGTTGAGCCACTAATTTCAAATCAACATCTTCTGCTAAAGGCTTGTTCTTAGCATGAACTTTCAAGATTGCTTCACGACCTTTAACATCAGGGCGACCAACCAATACTTTTCTATCAAAACGTCCTGGACGCAAAAGGGCAGGATCAAGTACATCTGAACGGTTTGTCGCAGCGATAACGATAATCCCTTCATTTCCCTCAAAACCGTCCATCTCAATCAAGAGTTGGTTCAAGGTTTGTTCACGTTCGTCATTACCTCCGCCAAGACCGACTCCACGTTGACGTCCAACAGCATCAATTTCATCAATAAAGATAATAGCTGGTGCTGCTTTTTTGGCATCTTCAAAAAGAGAACGAACACGACTAGCTCCAACTCCAACAAACATTTCTACAAAGTCAGAACCTGAGATACTAAAGAATGGGACACCTGCTTCTCCGGCTACTGCCTTAGCAAGCAAAGTTTTACCTGTTCCCGGAGGTCCCTCCAAAAGAACACCTGCTGGAATACGGGCTCCAAGTTTTGTAAATCGTTTTGGATCTTTTAAAAATTCAACAACTTCAACTAGTTCTTGTTTTTCTTCCTCAGCTCCAGCAACATCTGAAAATCTTACTTTAATATCTTCTTTATTTGCAGCTTTAGCCTTACTACGTCCAAAACTCATTGGGTTACGGCTATTATTTCCTCCCATATTTCCCATCATAGAGAATAGGAAGAAGAATAGAATACCGAATGGCACAATGGATACAAGAATATTAATCCACATACCACTTGAACTTTCATGCTTAACAGTTACTTCTGCCTTATGGTCAGAAGCAAGTTTTTGCAATTCTGATACTGTAGTATCTGAAGGAAGAATAATACTTGAAAATTTCTCTACTGTTGTAGCAGAAGGAGAAAAGAACTGGATACCTGTTTCTTCTTTACTTGTTTTAGGATTTTTATAAACACCTGAAACTTCGATAACACTGCCATTTGGTTGGTAGGTTAATTCTTTTACGTTGTCATCGGTAATTTCTTTTACCAATTCTGTATAATTAATTTGCTCACTTTTCCCTGCAACACTACCTGTACTAAAATACTGATAACCTGTAACTAGGAGAAAAATAAGTAATAACCATAGAAAAGGATTTTTAATTAAACCATTATTTTGTTTTTTCATTAAAAATTGTTCTTTCTAATTTGAATACACTTCTTCTTTCAATACTCCAACATAAGGAAGGTTACGATAATTTTCTTTGTAGTCTAAACCATAACCTACTACAAACTCATTTGGGATAGTAAAGCAGGTATAGTCTGCCTCAATTTCTACAACACGTCCTTCTGGTTTATCCAACAAGGTTGCAATGTTAACAGAAGCTGCTTCTCTTGCAATAAACATATCTCGCAAATTCTTCAAAGTTTGACCTGTATCAATGATATCTTCTACAAATAGAACATGTCTTCCTTTAATATCTTGAGTTACATCTTGCTTGATATTGATGACACCACTACTTGCTGTTCCACCATGGTAGCTAGAAACCATCATGAAGTCCATTTCAATATGTGTATCGATATGTTTGACCAATTCAGCCATAAAAGGAATAGATCCTTTTAAAATCCCAACTAAAATTGGATTTTTTCCTGCATAGTCTTTAGTGAGTTGAGCACCTAATTTTTTAGCAGCTTCTGTAATTTCGTCATGTGAAACAAGGATTTTTTTAATATCGTTTTCTAACATTTTTTTACCTATCTATTTTTTCTATATAAAGTACAGTGTTCATTATATCATTTTTCGTGTTTTTACTCAAATTACTGGTCGCAATTCCCAAAATTGAGACAATTTCACCAAATTGCTCAATAATCAACGCAGATTTTCGCTTTTCCATAGGGATTTTCAAATCAATGAATAGACGTCTTAGTTTTTTTCTATGCCCATTTTGAATCAAAAAATCTCCTGTTTTTCGATGACGAATGTGTATAGATGTTTCCCGTGAAACAGGTACCTGCTGAATTAATTCACCTTCTAAAGGAAGTCCAAAGGAAAATAAATAACCTTGGTAAGATACCTGATTTTGATAGTGTAACACAAGTTCATCTTCCTTTTCATCAGCCTGCGGACTGATTTTACAAATCTGAAACTGTTGATACTCTTTTACTAATTCATAACCATTTTTAAGCGGATGACGATACTGGCTTTTAGTTTTTAAAATTTGTCTAACTTCTTCAAACTGAGCTTTTGTAAGATTCAAATTTGGAAAACGATTCAGATAAGTTTGAAGTAAAACTCTTTGTGTAGACTCAGAGTAAGACAATAGCTTCTCTAAATTTTTTACATCAATATTCTTTGATAATTCAGCTATTGCCAAATCATAATCTAAAATTTCATTGCCGATACTTAAGATTGCATCTCTAAATCGAGGATTTTCTTTTTCTAAATCTGGTAAATAAGAATTTCGAATACGATTGCGAAAATAATGATTTTCCTGATTTGATGTATCTTCAAAGTGAAAAATTGATGGAAAGTCTTTTTTCTGAAAATGCAAGAAGGGACGAATAATTTCTATCTCTCCTACTACTTGCTTCTCCTTAATTCCTGATAGATAGCGCAAGCGAGTACCTCGAATCAAGCGCATCAAAATCGTTTCCACCTGGTCATCAGCATGGTGGGCAGTGACTAAGGCTGTAGCACCTGTCTTTTTCATGACCTCTTTAAAAAAATCATAACGAAAATCTCGAGCCCGTGCTTCTGAAAATTCTCCTGAAAAATCGCTGATATAAATAGGAAGCTCTGCTTCAGCAGCCAACTTCCTTAATTCCTGTTCTTCCCAATCTGATTCTACTCTCTGCTTATGATTCACATGAGCTAGAATCAATTCAATTTCTAACTCTTTTTGATAAGTAGATAATACCTTAAATAGAAACATAGAATCTAACCCACCAGAAAGAGCTAGCACCACCTTAGTATGCTTTTTGAAATATCCCTTCTTGAGAAAATGATTTAAAAAATCTTGTTCCCTCATTTTAAAACCTCATAAACATCCTTGGATATCTGAGAAATTGTATCATAATCAGAATTCTTAGTGAAAATAGAAAGAATAAATGGAGAATCTGCGTAGACAACACCCGTATCATGCTTAAATTCGTCCGCATCCCCAATTTTATGAGCTACCTTCACAGAAACACCTTTGGCAATTCGCTGATTATCAAAATCTGTTTTAGTCAAAGACTCTAGCACAAATCCATTTTGATTATAAATGGCTTCCATAACCTTCCCAGCCATCTTGGAAGAAATCAATTTTTCTTTTGGATCCCAATCATCTCCCGTAATGGCAGACATCTTGGATTTGAATGTGGCATCAGATTGGTTTGAAATGTAATAACCCAATATATTATGAGCTACATTATCAGATTCTTTTGATACTTTCGTAATTAAATCCCTTAAAGAATACTCTTTATTATCCTCTTTTTTAGGAAGACTACCACTTCCCTCTGGTTTATAAGAACCTGAAAAATCATTGACTGCAGATACATATTTTACAGTCGTATCTAACTGATAAAGACCCTCATTTATTTTTTCTTGCGTATAATAAAGATAAGGGAGTTTCAAAACACTAGCTGCATACATCTTTTCATCTTGATTGATACCAGCTTCTTTTCCAGTAGTCAGTTGCTTAACATAAATAGAGAAAGAATATTTCTGATATTTTTCAGATAACATTTCTTGAACTTTACTCATCCGATTATCTTCTTCAGAAGTTGATTCTTTAGCTACCCATCCAGCCTGATCAATATGTAAAAATTCTCTTCCTTCTACAAACATGGTCTTGTCGATTGATACTTGCGAATAAGCTGATAAGGATGATTTCACTTCTTTTAAGTCATAAGGACTATTGTACAGTTTAAAATCAGATTCTAACCATACTTTTTTTATTGTAGGAGTTACCTCTGACTGATCGTATAAAAATCGTTTGTCCGCAGCTATAAATTGATGATTTGATAGCTTAAATACCGGAATTCCTTGTTTATTTAAGCGCCACTCAGTTATTTGAAAACTTGTTTTGGGAGTCAATTTTCCAGATTCCACTACTAAATCTTCATTCGCATAAACAGGAACCTCTCCATAAACCATGGGAGAACTTAGCTTTTCTCTAAAATAAATACCAAAGTCAGATTGTGAAAGGTAATAAATTTCTTTCGAAGTATAGACTACTTCTTTTTCTGTGCTAACGACTTTTGAAATAGTCAAAAAACTTGGTAGCAACAAAATAATTAAGAATTTACGCATTCTTCCTTTCCTTTTCTTCTTGTAAACGCAATAATTGATTTTTATCAGCCAACTCTTCCAGCTTTTCATCTGATAAACTCAAAAATTTCTCAATTACGTCTAGTAAATTTTCCATTTTATCACCTTTGAAGCAAGTCAGGAATCGTATAAACTATTTCCCTCGACTTAGAATAATAGTACTTCGCTCGTGTATATTTGGCAGCATAATCCTCATCTTTCAACTTGGTAGCAAATGCTGTCTCCTTATCCTTTTCATCACTCAAAGTTTGATACTGAGTTTGCAAGTCTGATAATTGCTGACGTCTTTGGAGTAATTGCTGATAACTCTGCGCTAAATTAAAAGTTGGCAAGATAAATAATAGCATAATCAAAATCAATACCCACCCCATAAAACGATTCCGTTTTTGTCGTTCTTTCATCAGGTAGCGACGACGTTGATATTCATTTTGAATAAAAGAATTATTCAATTGTACAATATTTTTAGACATTTTCTTCTACCCGTGTTTCACTGATAATTTCATACATGCCTGCTGCATCTTCTTTTTTTGTGCTATCTTTCATCTCTAGTACTTTGACAAGTAGCAACTTATTTCCAAAACGAATTTCAACTTGGTCATTAACTTTCAAATCCGTTGAACTTTTGGCCAAGATTCCATTCACCTTGATTCTGCCTTTATCTGCTACTTCTTTTGCGACTGTACGACGCTTGATAATTCGCGATACTTTTAAATATTTGTCTAATCTCATCCTTATTACCTCAACTTATTATTGTACCATTTTTATCTATTTTATAGAAGAAAAATATCAAATGGAATTTTCTTTCTTAGACTCTTTTATCTCTAATAAATTTTCTCCAAAAATCAGCAGACCTTCTAAAATTTCATAATCTTTCTTATTTTGGACATCAAATACAAGCTCCATTAATCCCTTATTCTCAGCGATGCCTGCTTTTAAGTTCGTTGCGGATAAAGCTTTAAAATAATCTTGAGCTAAAAACAGTCGTTGAGTGACTTTTTCAAATTGAACTGTAATTTTATTATCTTTTCTTTCCACACGTTGAACAAAGACCTTGTCCAAATATGACTTGACTAAACCAATCTCTAAAAGATAGGCTACTACATCTGGGTATTCTCCAAAACGGTCTATCAACTCCTCTTGTAACTCTTCATAATTGACACGGTTGTCAATTTGACGAATTTTTTTATAAATTTCAATCTTATGTCGTTGGTCTGAAATATAAGTATCAGGAAGATAGGCATCAATTTGCAAAATCAACTCAGCATTCCCTTTGGTTCTTGTGTTAGCATTAGCATTACCATTTCGTTTAGCAATAGCTTCCTCTAATAACTGCGAATATAATTCAAAACCAACAGAATCAATGAAACCAGACTGGGATTTTCCTAAAAGATTTCCTGCTCCACGAATCGAAAGATCTCGCATAGCAATCTTAAATCCAGATCCCAATTCTGTAAATCCTTTAATCGCTTCTAATCTCTTTTCAGAGACTTCACTAATCGATTTTTCTGGACGATACATGAGATAGGCATAAGCAATACGATTACTACGACCGACTCTTCCTCTTAACTGATACAAGGTTGACAAGCCCATATGATCTGCATTTTCAATAAATAAGGTATTGGCATTTGGAATGTCCACCCCTGTCTCAATAATGGTAGTCGTCACCAAGATATCGTATTGTCCCTCAATAAAGTCTAGTAGAGTATTTTCCAACTGGATTTCACTCATTCGACCATGAACATAACCAATCGAAGCCTCTGGAATCAACTCCTGTAATTCTGAAACCTTCTGGTCAATCGTGTCAACTTTGTTGTAAAGATAGTAAACTTGACCTCCACGCTCCATTTCACGCAAAACAGCATCACGAATGACACTATCATTCTTTTCCAAAACATAGGTTTGCACTGGATAACGATTAGTCGGCGGAGTTTCAATAACAGACAAATCTCTGATTCCCAGCATAGACATATGGAGAGTACGAGGGATTGGAGTAGCGGTCAAAGTTAGGACATCCACTTGTTTCTTCAGTTCTTTCAAGGTTTCCTTATGCTTGACACCAAATCGCTGTTCCTCATCAATAATCATCAAGCCTAAATCAGCAAACACAACATCTTTTGACAAAACACGATGTGTTCCAATTAAAATATCAACTTGACCGTTTTTCAATTTTTCAAGTGTTTCGGTCTGCTCTTTTTTACTTCTAAAGCGACTCAACACATCAATATTAACTGCAAAATTTTGGAATCGTTCCTTAAAATTAGTATAGTGCTGTTGCGCTAAAACCGTCGTCGGAACTAAGACGACCACCTGTTTGTGATCATTGACTGCCTTAAAGGCTGCACGCATAGCAACTTCAGTCTTTCCAAAACCAACATCTCCAACTAAAAGTCGATCCATGGGATGAGAATCCTGCATATCCCTCTTGATTTCCTCAATACTACGCAGTTGATCATCCGTTTCAACATAAGGGAAGGCATCATCAAAAGCATGTTGATCCTCATCATCAGCTGAGAAAGCAAACCCCTTCAACTGGCTGCGTTCAGAATAAAGTTTAATTAAATCGTCAGCTATATCCTCTACCTGGTTCTTAACTTTTTGCTTGGCCTTTTTGAAATGACCATCATTTAATTTATTTAGTTTAGGTGCTTTACCGTCACTTGAAACGTATTTGGAAAGTAGATGAATCTGTTCCACTGGGATAGAGATTTGATCCCCGTTTTGGTATTGAACACTAACATAATCACGGTGAATCCCTTTGATTTCAATGGTTTCAATTCCTAGGTATTGACCAATTCCATGAATGTGGTGAACAACGTAGTCCCCTTTTTCAAGTTCATTATAATCTTTTAATCGCTCTGCGTTTGAAACATGTTGTCTTCGAAAACGACGTTTCAATTTCTTTTGAAAAATCTCATGTTCAGTTATCAACAAAACCTTTTCATCTACAAAATGAAAACCATGTCTGAGATTACCCTCGATTAAGTTTACAGATCCTTTACAAATGCTTGACTTATTTCTGGAATCCAATTTAATCTGATATTCCTCTAACACATCCTCCAATGTTTTACTTCCCATTGAATTGCTAGACTGCAGAATAATGGTGTAATCCATTTTTTTATATCGTTCAATTTCTTCTTTTAGAAAAGAAAATTGATTGAAAAATTCCTGCATGGGATATTGATTAAATTGATAAATTTGGTCAAACTTGAGATTTCCTAACCCCTTTTGCAGATTAGAAAAAAAGGTCACTGGGCTTTGTTTTTTATAGATTTTCTCAGTATCCGCAAAATACTGCATATCAGAAAATGCTTTACTATTCTGTAACTCTTCTGTAAAGTATTGTGCTAACTCCCTTTCAAAGACTTCATACTGATTCATCAATTTTTGATAATCATCAAAGAATATTGGTATGTCTTTTTCAATATAATCAAAGACAGTCCATGTCTTTTCATAACACAAAGATAAAAATTTCCGGTAATCAGAATGAATTTGTTTTTGGTGAAAACTTGAAAGAATTTCTTCTAAGTATGATTTTAAAATAGGTGATAAAGTCTTTGAAATTTGTTTTTCTAAAGCTGACTGACCTCGTTGATAATCCTTTTCTCTCAAAATTATGTCGCTAGCTGGAAATATGGTGAGTTCTGTCTGATTTTCTTTCGATAATTGTGTTTCGACTTCAAATAACCTAATACCATCGACTTCATCACCAAAAAACTCAATTCGGCAAGGTTCTAACTGGGATATTTCAAAAATATCTAAAATATCTCCTCGCAGACTAAATTCGCCCTGAGTTTGTACTTGTGTAACTTTTCGATAGCCTATCTCTTTTAACTGATGGATAAGTGCGTGTTGGTCATATTCTTCACCAACTGCAATTTTTATAATGCTTTCTTTAAATCCAGTCGGAGAAGGTAAAAACAATCGACTTGCTGCAATATTACAAACTAAAATCCCTCTCCTAGATGAATCAGTCAAAAAACGCAAGGCTTCAACCCGTGAAATGATTTTTTCTTGTGAAGACATCAAAAACTCGACCATAGGGGAGTCATCTACCAAAAATGGATAGACAAGTTCCTCACCCAAGATAGAGATAAGATCACTAACAAGTCCTTCTGCTTCTCCATAAGTTGATGTCAATAAAACAATCTTATCTTCTTTTTCTAAACTGCTTGCAATTGCAAGAGCCTTAGTAGACGTTGATAAACCTAGTATTAGTTGTCTTTTCTTATCTGTTAAATTTTGATGCCATTTTTTTATCTGATCATTTTCTGAGAATAAATCTAATAAGGTCACCATTTATCCGTTATACCTCTGCATCGTTTTTTCAAAGTTTTTCTCTTGTAAATAGTAGTTTACAGAATCGTCAACCTTGTCAATAGACTGTAAAATACCGATATAATCATCCCTGTCAAACTTACTCAAAACATGGTTAACAACCGACATGCCATTTTTAGGTCTTCCGATTCCAATCTTAACACGATTAAAGGTCTGAGTCCCCATATGTTGAATAATAGACTTGATACCATTATGACCACCTGCGGATCCCTTTGCTCTTAAACGAATCTTTCCAACTTCCATGTCAAGATCATCGTAAATGATGAGTAAATCTTCAATATCCAAACCATAATAAGTCAATAAAGCATGAACCGCTTTTCCACTTTCATTCATAAAGGTCGTTGGTTTGACAAGATAAATTTTTTCTCCATTTAGGAAAAAGGATGCTAGGTCAGCTTGAAATATCTTATCGTGTGTAAAAGTGACATTCTGTTTCTTCGCTAGTTGGTCAATCAACATAAATCCAACATTGTGTTTTGTTTCAAAATATTTTTCCCCTGGATTTCCCAAGCCTACAAGTAATTTAGTCATTTATTTTTCCTTTCAAAAGCCAAAAGGGTTGGAATTTTTTTCCAACCTAATTGACACCGTTTATTAATTTTTTAGACATTGAAGCGGAATTCCATGATATCGCCATCTTGAACGATATATTCTTTTCCTTCTTCACGCAAGCGTCCAGCTTCTTTTACGGCCTTTTCAGACCCGTATTTCACTAGATCCTCATATGACATGGTTACTGCACGAATAAAGCCTTTTTCAAAGTCTGAGTGGATAATACCAGCTGCTTGAGGAGCCTTCATACCACGTTTGAACGTCCAAGCTCGAACTTCTTTTTCACCAGCTGTGAAGTAAGTTCCCAGTCCAAGTAAGTGGTAAGCTGCACGCGTCAACTTATCTACACCTGATTCTGTCAAACCAATGGCTTCAAGAAACTCTTTTTTATCTTCATCGTCCAATTCAGAAATTTCTTCCTCAGCACGCGCAGAAATAACGACTACTTCAGCATTTTCTGTCGCTGCAAATTCACGAATTTGTTTGACATAGTCGATAGAGTCAGGTTCTGAAACCACATCCTCATCTACATTGGCAACATAAAGAACTGGTTTAGTTGTCAAAAGGAATAGACCTTTTACAACCTTTTGTTCCTCATCTGTGAATTCAATGGTACGTGCTGATTTCCCATCTTCAAGGACTGGTTTAATTTTTTGAAGAACATTAAACTCTGCCACTGATTCTTTATCTTTTTGCGTACGTGCCATCTTTTCTACACGCGCATATCGTTTGTTCACTGATTCTAAGTCAGCAAGAATCAATTCCAGATTAATTGTATCAATATCTGCAAGTGGATCTACAAAGGCGTCTTCACGTCCTTGTTCACGCATAACATTTTCATCATCAAAAGCACGAACTACATGAACAATCGCATCTACTTCACGGATATTGGCCAAGAATTTATTCCCTAGTCCTTCTCCTTTTGAAGCTCCTTTTACAATCCCTGCAATATCTGTAAATTCAAATGTTGTTGGAACTGTCTTTTTAGGAGTAATCATTTCAGTTAGTTTTTGTAGGCGTTCATCTGGAACTTCCACCATTCCAACGTTTGGGTCAATAGTCGCAAATGGGTAGTTAGCTGCCTCTGCTCCTGCTTTTGTAATTGCATTAAATAGTGTTGATTTACCAACGTTTGGCAAACCAACGATACCTGCTGTTAAAGCCATATTTTCTCATTCTCCGTTTTTATTTCAATCCCTAATATTATAACACAAAAAGGGAAAACTTGCTAACCCTCTAACTAAGGGGTCTTAGTCAATAATTTTATTCATTTTTCGATCAAAATCATAGCGCCCCATCATGACAATATGGTCACAATTACTGCATTTTATTTTGATATCTGCTCCTACACGTGTAATTTCCCAACGATTAGCCTTTTTACCAGTTGACTTGATAGTACAAGCATGTGGTTTTTTCATCTCAACAAAATTTCCAACTTGATACATACTACTCTCCTTTTCTTTTTCGATTATATCATAAAAGAGGCGAGCTAGGCTCAACCTCTTTCACTTAATTTGTACGAACTGGTGTAATGAGTTGCATGAAGTCCTCATCAGTGTCTGCTGGAACAAGAGTAAATGGACGAACAGCTGAGATAAAGCTAATGGTCACCTTTTCGCTATTTAAAGCCTTGAGGGAATCAATCAAATAAGTTGGATTGAAACTAATGGTCAAATCTTCACCAGTAACTTGATCAGTATCGATTTCTTCGTTTACTTTACCAACTTCTGGAGAGTGAACATGGGCGCTAACAACCCCATCTTTAATTTCAAGTTTCACAGTACCATTTTGAGTCGCACTTGATAAAAGACGAGCACGTTCCATTGACTGGCGTAAGTTTACAACATCAAAAGTAATAGTAGTATTAAAGTCTGTCGGAATCAAGCGATCTGTATCAGGATAGTTTCCTTCTAACAAACGTGTGTAGAAGCTAATATTTTCGCTTCTAAAGAGGATTTGATTGTTAGCAAAGAAAATCTCTACAGTTTCGATATCATCTGTAAATACCGCTGAAAATTCGCGTAGAGAACGGCTAGGAATCACGACATCAAAATCATCACTATTTTTCTCAAGCGTTAATTTTTTCTGGCTTAGTCGATGAGAATCTGTTGCCACTGTTTTTAGCTCCTTGTGTTGACTCAATACAAAATGAACACCTGTTAAAATCGGACGACTCTCTTGTGTACTTGCAGCAAAAGCTGTTTCATTGATAATTTTCTTGAGTAATTTTGTTTCAAGAACCAAAGGAGTGCTTGCTGAAATTTCTTGGATTCGTGGGTACTGTTCGCTATCTTTTCCTTTTAGGGTAATTTCTGATTTGCCACTCGTTAAAACAATTTGATTTTGTTCAATTTCTTTAAAATCAAGAGTCACATCAGGTAGACTAGATATCACATTGATGAAGAAAGAAGCTTCAAGAAGGATCGAACCTAAAGAAGTAATTAATAGACCAGCATCTTCATTTTTTTGAGAAATAAAATTTTCAATTGAAATTTGACCATTTGAACCAATTAAAGTAACACCTTCATTGGTCACGTCAATTTTGACAGTTGATAAAATAGGAATGGCATTTTTAGAACTAATAGCTCTTTTAGTTGTATTTAAGGCTTGTAGAAATAAATTTTTATTAATTGAAAAATGAATCATGGATTCTCCTTTATTTATTTTTAGTATTAGAAGGATAATAGTAATAATAGAGTCTGTGAAATCTGTGGGAAACAGACTTTAAACAAGTCATATCAAGTTTTTTGGCTTGTTTAAAAAATGTGGATAAAAAAGATAAAAAAGCGAAAGTTATCCACAAGTTATTTTATTTTCTTTTTGATGGATTCAATTTCTAAACGTAAATTATCGTCTTCATCAATCAAAGATTTAATTTTTGCATGGGCATGAATGACTGTTGTATGATCTTTTCCACCAAATTCCTTCCCAATTTTTGGAAGACTATTATCTGTTAGTTCTCTAGATAAATACATGGCTACTTGACGGGCCAAAACGATATTTTGAAGGCGTCTGCTTCCCTTCATTTCTTTGACGCTGACACCATAAAAGTTACCGACTTCATTTTGGATTTTATCAATTGGGATGACGAGCATTTGGCTAACATCTTGTTTGCGAGCTCTAATAGCTTCTGCAGCAATATCAATAGTGATATCCTTGATTTTTTTTACTCGGGCAATTAAAGTGATGTCGTTGATGGCTCCCTCAAGATCTCGAACATTTGAATCAAATTGCCCAGCTAGGTATTCTAGAGTATCACTTTGGAAATTGTAGCCTAAATGTTCCGTTTTACTTTGTAAAATGGCAATACGTGTTTCAAAGTCAGGGGGTGTGATAGTTTGTGTCAATCCCCAACTAAAGCGCGTGACAAGCCTCTCCTCGAGCCCTTCTAGATGTTTTGGACTACGATCACTGGTTAGGACAATCTGTTTTTGCTTGTCATGAAGGGCGTTAAAGGTATTGAAAAATTCTTCCTGAGTTGCGACTTTTTTTCCGCTGAGTGACTGGATATCATCGATTAACAAAAGATCAAGACTGCGGTAGGTCTTTTTAAACTTTTCCATTTCCCCAAGTCTTAGGTGATCAAGAAAGTCATTAATAAAGCTTTCAGCAGGTATGTATTTGACACGCGCATTGGGAATATTTTTCAGAATTTCATTTCCAATAGCGTTTAACAGGTGAGTCTTACCAAGCCCAGGTCCTCCATAGATAAAAAGAGGATTATAGGTCAAGGCTAAATCTTCAGAGACAGCCAAAGCGGCTGATACTGCCCAAACATTTCCATCCCCTTGAATAAAATTATCAAAGGTATACTTTTCTTTTAATCCCGTATCCGAATAAGGAATAGATGCTAACTTTGGACTATAGTCATAAAGAGTTGAAATTGTAGCTTCTTCAACTTGTGAGATAGCCGTATCTTGAGGTTTGGTGAAAATATAGTGGGGAGTTATCTCAGCATCATAAATTTCAAATCCGGCAACTACAATAATATCTTTTAGTTGTTTTTCCCAGACCATTTCCATTTCAGATCGTGGTAAAAATATAGTGGCAACATTTTCCTCTACCTTGATGAGTTCAGCTTGAATAGCATAGAAATCATACATGGATCGAGTCAGTCTTTCTTGAGCAAATTCTAATATACGATTCCAAAATTGTTTTTCTTTCAATCCTTTCTCCTCCTTTACTATTAAAAGTTTAATACTAGACCTATTTTACCATAGAGAACAAGAATTTTCCACAAGCTGTGAAAAATAATCCACAATGTTACCAAGTTTTATCCACAAGTTGGGGATAAAATCAGAAACTATTGATTTATTAAGCTTTTTATTGAAAAAAATAGTGGATAACCTTGTGAGATAAAAAAATAAAAGAACAGCCTTATTTCAGGCTGTTGATAATTCTACTGTATTCTTCTTGATTTGAGAAAGCAATAATGATTTTTCCACTATCTTTTTTAGACAGTTTGATTTCAATATCTAATCCGATTAGTTTTTTTAACTGTTCCTCTTCATTTTGTATGAAATAATCATTTTTTTGCTGTTTCTTTTGTTTTTTCTCTGTCAGAAGAGTTTCTAACTTTCTTACAGAAATGTCTTCCTCTATGATTCGTTGAAAGAAATAGTCTTGTTGTTCCTTATTCAACCCAACTAGCGAACGTGCATGTGCTTGTGATAGTTTGCCATTTTCTACTTCTGAGAGGATCTGTTCTGGCAAGGAAAGCAAGCGAATAGAGTTGCTGATATAAGGACGAGACTTTCCCATTTTATCTGCAATTTCAGCATGGGTAAATCCTTTCTCTACGAGAGATTCATAGGCGCGTGCTTCTTCTATTGGATTTAAATTTTCTCTTTGCAAATTTTCAATGATGGCCTGGACTATCATTTCTTGGTCTGAAAGCTGTTTAACAACAGCGGGGATAGACGTTAGACCAGCTAAAAGTGAAGCTCTATAGCGTCTCTCTCCTGCAAGGATTTCATAACCAATTACAGGAGATTGACGAACAATAATCGGTTGAATGACCCCATTTTCTTTAATAGACTGTGCTAGTTCATCTAGTTTTTCTCTATCAAATTCTTTTCGAGGTTGATAGGGATTTTTTTGTATATCCGTGATAGAAATTATTTCAAATTTTTCCATGATTCTACACTAACACATCTTTTCTTTTATGTAAAGCTTTCTTTACATAGATGTCAATTAAGATTCTAAATCACCTGAACTCTTGTCAAGTTTAATAGATGTAGTTTCTTCTTTACCGTTACGATAATAAGTTATTTTAATGGTGTCTCCAATAGAATGATTGTAAAGAGCACTTTGTAAGTCTGTTGATGAAGCAATCTCTTTGTCATCTACTTTTGTAATAACATCGTATTTTACAAGGTGACCATTGGCGGGCATATTACTTTGTACAGAACGAACAACTACACCAGATGTTACATTGCTTGGAATATTCAGTCTTCTAATATCACTTGTATTAATATTTGAGAGATTGACCATTTGAATGCCCAAAGCTGGACGAGTCACTTTTCCGTTCTTTTCTAATTGTTCAATGATATTGATAGCATCATTTGTAGGAATTGCGAAACCAAGACCTTCTACAGATGTTCCTCCATTTGTGGCAATTTTACTTGAGGTAATTCCGATAACCTGTCCTTGAATATTGATTAGTGGGCCACCAGAGTTACCTGGGTTAATAGCAGTATCAGTTTGGATGGCTTTTGTAGAAATGGCTTGTCCATCTTCCGATTTTAAGGATACATTTCGATTGAGACTGGATACGATACCTTGAGTGACAGTATTAGCATATTCAGAACCTAATGGGCTACCAATGGCAATAGCAGTTTCTCCTACGGTTAACTTGCTAGAATCACCAAATTCAGCTACTGTTGTCACTTTTTCTGAAGAGATTTTGACGACAGCAATATCAGAGAAAGTGTCAGCTCCGACGATTTCTCCAGGTACTTTAGTTCCATCTGACAAACGAATATCTACTTTGCTGGCACCATTTATAACGTGATTGTTGGTGACAATATAAGCTTCTTTATCATTCTTTTTATAAATAACCCCAGATCCTTCACTAGAGATTTGTTGAGAATCTGTATCAGTCTCATCATTGCCAAATACGCTATTTTGTCTGTTTGTTGAATAAGTAATAACAGAAACAACAGCATCTTTTACTTTATTAACAGCCTGTGTTGTTGAATTTTCGTTCTTATAGGCAGTTTGTGTAATAGTACTATTGTTGTTAGAGTTACTTACACCACTTTTTTGAGTTAGTTGAGCTATTGAAAAACTACCCAAGGCTCCACTAAAAAAGCTAATGACGATAACGACTAATAATTGAAACCATTTTTTGTAAAATGTTTTTAAATGTTTCATATTTGCCTCCATATTTTTAAATTACTGAAAGTATAAACTGACTAGCTTAATTATAACTTAAACACAAAAGTTTTTCACAGATTGTGGATAACTTTCTAAAATCTGTGGTTTTCTCGGTTAAAATTAACCTTTTATTTTGTGAATAAGATGTGAAAAAATAGAGAATATGTTAGAATAGAGTCATGAAAATTAAAGTTGTAACAGTTGGGAAACTGAAAGAAAAGTATTTAAAAGATGGTATCGCAGAGTATTCAAAACGAATTTCTCGATTTGCTAAGCTTGAAATGATTGAGCTAGCAGATGAAAAAACACCAGATAGGGCCAGTGAGTCAGAAAATCAAAAGATTTTAGAAATAGAAGGTCAGAGAATTTTATCAAAAGTTGGTGATCGTGATTTTGTTATTGTGTTAGCCATTGAGGGGAAAACACTTTCTTCAGAAGAATTTAGTAAGCAGTTAGAAGAAGCTTCTATAAAAGGATTTTCTACTCTTACATTTATTATTGGAGGGAGTCTGGGGTTAGCACAGGATGTAAAAAAGAGAGCCAATCTTTCTATTAGTTTTGGACGCTTAACCTTGCCCCATCAGTTAATGAGACTAGTACTTGTTGAACAAATCTATCGGGCTTTTACGATTCAGCAGGGATCACCCTATCATAAATAGAAAATTGACTTTTAATTGAATTTTTGGTAGAATAATTGTGTTAGGTCTCATAGCTCAGCTGGATAGAGCATTCGCCTTCTAAGCGAACGGTCGCAGGTTCGAATCCTGCTGGGATCAATATAGTAGCAAAGCTGGGAATTTTCCCGGCTTTTTTCTTAAAAAAGTACATTTGGGGAGAAAAAAATGACAGTTGAGAGAATTTTATCTAAAACGAAATTCCATTTTGTATAATAGTTTTTGTAAGTTAGCTTACAAGAAAAAACATTGAGGAGATTTTATTATGAAAAACACAGTTAAATTGGAACAGTTTGTAGCCTTGAAGGAAAAAGACTTACAAAAGATTAAAGGTGGGGAAATGAGAAGAATAGATAAAATATTCATTAATTTTCTTAAAAGAAGATAAGGGAGTGTCAGAATGAATTTTTTCTTAGTAGTAGATTTGATATTATATTTTTTTATTATTAGTCACAGTTACAGTTTAATTTGCAAAGGTCAAATAAAAGCAAAGGAACTATATTTTTTTGGTATCTATACATTACTAGTAGAAGCAGTACTTGAACTTCCCTTTTATCTCCTATATTTAGATGGGTTAGGAATTGCAACATTTTTATTTCCTTTGGGCTTATATTCCTATTTTAGATGGATTAAACAATATGAGAGGGCTAGAGGATTATTCCTAAGTTTACTACTATCTCTTTTATATGAGAGCACTCATACCTTTCTGTCCGTAACTTTCTCCTCTATAACAGGAGACAATTTTGTTTCACAATATCACGCCCCATTCTTTTTCGTTGTAACGGTGTTGACCTATTTTGTTGTCTTAAAAATCATTCATTATTTCCACTTGGAACTAGCCTATTTTGACAAGGACTACCTTTATCCTTTCTTGAAAAAAGTATTTTTTGCCTTACTACTGCTCCATATTGTATCTTTCGTTTCAAATATGGTAAGTACGATTAAACATTTGAATAGTTTTGGAAGTATTTTATCATCTATTGTTTTTATCTCGTTACTTTTGACCTTCTATGCAATGAATTCTCATAAAGTTCAAATGGAGAAAGAGATTGCGTTGAAGCAGAAGAAATTTGAACAGAAACATTTACAAAACTACACAGATGAAATTGTCGGACTGTATAATGAAATCCGTGGTTTTCGACATGACTATGCTGGAATGCTTGTCAGCATGCAGATGGCAATTGACAGTGGTGATTTACAGGAAATTGACAGAGTTTACAATGAAGTTTTAGTGAAAGCCAATCACAAACTGCGTTCAGATAAGTACACTTACTTTGATTTGAACAACATAGAAGATTCAGCTTTACGAAGTTTGGTTGCTCAGTCCATTGTCTATGCTCGAAATAATGGTGTAGAGTTTACACTGGAAGTAAAAGATACGATTACTACGCTCCAAATTGAACTATTGGATTTAGTTCGTATCATGAGCGTCTTATTGAACAATGCTGTTGAAGGATCAGCTGATAGCTATAAAAAACAAATGGAAGTAGCAGTTATTAAGATGGAAACTGAAACAGTTATTGTGATTCAGAATTCATGTAAAATGACGATGACTCCTTCAGGAGATCTATTTTCATTAGGATTCTCTACTAAGGGAAGAAATCGCGGGGTAGGATTAAACAATGTGAAAGAACTACTAGATAAGTACAATAATATTATTTTAGAAACAGAGATGGAAGGCAGTACATTTAGACAAATCATTAGATTTAAGAGGGAATTTGAATGAAAGTTTTAATTTTAGAGGATGTTATTGAACATCAAGTGAGACTAGAGAGAATATTGGATGAAATTTCGAAAGAATCGAATATTCCAATATCATACAAGACAACAGGAAAAGTTCGTGAATTTGAAGAATACATTGAAAATGATGAAGTAAATCAGCTTTATTTCCTAGATATCGATATTCATGGAATTGAGAAAAAGGGATTTGAGGTTGCTCAGCTCATTCGTCATTACAATCCTTACGCTATTATCGTCTTTATCACCAGTCGATCAGAGTTTGCGACTCTGACATATAAATACCAGGTATCAGCCCTAGATTTTGTTGATAAGGATATCAATGATGATATGTTTAAGAAGCGAATTGAGCAAAATATTTTCTACACTAAAAGTATGTTACTTGAAAATGAAGATGTTGTAGATTATTTTGACTATAATTATAAGGGAAATGATTTAAAAATCCCTTACCATGATATTTTGTATATTGAAACAACAGGTGTCTCTCATAAATTGCGCATTATTGGTAAGAATTTTGCAAAAGAGTTTTATGGTACCATGACAGATATTCAGGAAAAGGACAAACATACTCAGCGATTTTATTCTCCTCATAAGTCATTTTTAGTAAATATAGGCAATATCAGAGAAATTGATCGAAAAAATCTAGAAATTGTTTTCTATGAAGACCATCGTTGTCCTATTTCAAGATTAAAAATTAGAAAGTTAAAAGATATTTTAGAGAAAAAATATCAAAAGTGATTGACAATTAGTAAGAAATTGATATAATGGTTATATCTGCTACAGATAGAAGGTCCGTTGGTCAAGGGGTTAAGACACCGCCTTTTCACGGCGGTAACACGGGTTCGAATCCCGTACGGACTATTTTATCCGCCATAGCTCAGTTGGTAGTAGCGCATGACTGTTAATCATGATGTCGTAGGTTCGAGTCCTACTGGCGGAGTATAGATAAAAGGGAACACAACTGTGTTCCTCTTTTTGTATCAATTTGTATCAATTTGTATCAATTTGTATCAATTTGTATCACCAAGCATCTTCATAAGGAAGTCTGTTATTTCTTGAGGACTTTCTTTTTTTCCATGTGCAATCCAAGTTTGGCAGACACCAAAAAGTGCATGAGTTAGATAGATGCTACTATATTCTAATTCAGTGGTATTGAGATTCAGTTGAATAAATCGCTTTTGTAAATCTGTACTGAGCATGATATGAAGTTTATTTCGTAAGAAATTTTGAATTTCTTTAGTCCCGTTTTCAGAAAGCAGAGCAGCCAGAAGTGGTTCTGATTCTAGATATTCAAAGACTTCTAAAATAGCATCTCTTTTGTGATGAGCATGTTTTTGAAAAATATATTCAAATGTATGGAATAGCTTGCTTTGATAGTGCTCAATCATATCATACTTATCCTTATAGTGAGTATAGAAGCTGGAACGACTAATTCCAGCTTTGTCTGCTAACTTGACAGTAGAAATTTGATCAAATGGTTGTTCAATCAGTAATTGTACCATAGCATTTTCAATAGTTCTTTTTGTTTTTAAGCGTTTGTTACTTTCTTGCATATTTCCTCCTTGTAAACAAATTAGACTATATGTCTAAAAATGAATTTTTTATCTTGTAATTTAGATTTTTTAATGTATAATCTATTATATCAAAATTTTAGACAATATGTTTAAAAAAGGAGAAGCTATGTTTAAAGAATGGAAAGCAATTTTTAAAAAACCAACCTTTATTATTGTCATGATAGGGATTTCTCTTATTCCAGCTCTGTACAATATCATATTTTTGTCATCAATGTGGGATCCATATGGGAAATTGTCTGACTTACCTGTGGCAGTTGTCAATAATGATAAAGAGTCTTCCTATAATGGTAATACGATGTCTATAGGAAAAGACATGGTGTCAAATTTAAAAGAAAATAAAAGCTTAGATTTTCATTTCTTAGATGAAGAGGAAGGTAAGAAGGGCTTGGAAGATGGCGATTACTATATGGTAGTGACTTTACCAAGTGATTTATCTGAAAAAGCAGCTTCGATTTTAACGGATCATCCAGAGCAAATGCAAATCGATTATCAGACTTCAAGTGGTCATAGTTTTATTGCCAGCAAGATGAGTGATTCTGCGATGACACAATTAAAGCAGAATGTTTCTACCAATGTAACCGAGACCTATACTAAAGCTTTATTTGATAAGATGGTCGAATTAAAAGATGGTATGAGTCAAGCAGCTTTTGGTAGTGAAAAATTAACTGATGGAGCGAATCAATTAGTGACAGGAAGTAAAACATTAACTACTAACCTACACTCTTTAGCAGATTCAAGTTTAACATTTTCAAATGGAACGGAGCAGTTTACTAAAGGATTATCTGCTTATGTTTTTGGTGTTGAACAACTTCATCTTGGCTTAGGGAATTTTAATAGTGGCTTAGTTACATATGCTGGTGCAGTGAGTCAATTAGATAGCGGGTTAGGTCAATTATCTTCTAAAAGTCCTGAATTAGTAAGAGGAATCAATCAATTATATACTGGTGTAGAATCCTATACTGGCGGTGTTTCTCAGCTCAATACTGGTCTTAATCAATTTTCATCTGGTGTTAGTGCCTATACAAATGGAGTGGGAAATCTTGCAACAGGAGCCAATCAGTTATCTAGTCAATCAGCTACACTTCGAATGGGGGTGGAGCAATTAAGTGAAGGGATTCAACAACTTTCTAGCAAGTTAGATGCTTCGTCTGGGAAAAAAGATCAAATTAATCAATTATCTTCTGGTCTAAATCAGTTAAATCAAGCCATTCAAAATATTGATGTTGGAGATACAAAACAATTGTCTTCTGTTTTATCAAGTATAGTTTCTCTTTCTAATCAAATGCTAGTAAGTGCTCAGTCTGAAAAAGCAGCTACATTAGCCAATATTCAATCGACAGCAGCTTATCAATCATTGACAAGTGAGCAACAAGCTGAGATAAGTGCTTCTGTATCTCAAAATTCGACTGATAGTATTCAATCGGCTCAGTCAATTATAGCTTTAGTACAAGGTTTACAGGGAGGTTTAAAAAACTTACAAAATCAATCTTCAAATCTTTCGACATTAAAAAATAAAGCCAATCAAGTATTACCGATTGCTTCTACTTCTTTGACAGGATTGTCAAGTGGATTAACAGAAATGCAGGGAGCAGTGACGAGTAAATTAGTTCCTGCCAGTCAGTCGATTGCATCAGGTGTAAATGCATATACTGCAGGTGTTGATAAAGTTTCTCAGGGCGCAAGTCAACTAAGTGAAAAAAATTCCACCTTGACAGGTAGTTTGGATCAACTAGTTTCAGGCTCAAATACCTTGACACAAAAATCTTCTAGCTTGACAGCAGGAGTTGGTCAATTAGTTGAAAAAACTCCAGAATTAGTATCTGGTATTGAAAAATTATCAACTGGGTCTAATCAATTGAATCAAAAGAGTCAAGAATTAATGGCAGGAGTTGATAAATTACAATCAGGATCTGGTCAATTAGCAGACAAATCCAGTCAGTTACTTTCAGGTGCTTCTCAATTAGAGAATGGAGCTAATAAATTGGCAGATGGAGCTGGGAAACTTGCAGAAGGTGGAACAAAGTTAACTTCTGGATTGGAAGATTTACAGACAGGAGTTGTTTCTTTAGGACAAGGACTAGGTAATGCTAGTGATCAACTCAAATCAGCATCAACAGAATCTAAAAATGCAGAGATTTTGTCAAATCCACTCAATCTTTCAAAAACAGACAATGATCAAGTTCCTGTAAATGGGATTGCTATGGCTCCTTATATGATATCAGTCGCTCTCTTTGTCGCTGCATTATCAACAAATATGATTTTTGCTAAATTACCTTCAGGTCGTCATCCAGAGAGCCGTTGGGCTTGGTTGAAATCTCGAGCTGAAATAAATGGTATTATAGCTGTTTTAGCAGGAATTTTGGTATATGGAGGAGTTCATCTTATTGGTTTAACTGCTAATCATGAAATGAGAACATTTATTCTCATTATCCTAACAAGTTTAGTATTCATGTCCATGGTGACCGCTTTAACAACATGGAATAGCCGTATAGGAGCTTTCTTCTCTCTTATTTTGCTTTTATTACAGTTAGCATCAAGTGCAGGTACCTATCCACTTGCCTTGACAAATGATTTCTTTAGAGCTATTAATCCCTGGTTACCAATGAGTTATTCGGTTTCGGGATTACGACAAACAATCTCTATGACAGGAAATATTCATCATCAAGTCATTTTCCTTGCTGTGATATTAGCCCTATTTACTGGTTTAGGTATGCTAGCCTATCGACCTAAGAAAATGGAAGAAAATTAAAAAAATCGACCAACTGGTCGATTTTTTTATGTCTTAGATGACTTTCGTTTGTGATTATAGATTGCAAATAGTAAAAGAGAAGTAAAGGAACAGATTGCTCCAATAACAAACCCATTGGGAATAAAGGAAAGTGTAATAGTTCCTTTTCCCTTAGGAACGTCAACTTTCATAAAGCCAGTTTGAGCTTGTTTAATTTCTATTTTCTTACCATCTTGGTAGGCAGACCAACCTTTGTCATAAGGAATGGTGAAGAAAATAGACGTATCTTGTTGAACATCATATGTAGCAAAAACCTTATTTTTAGAAGTTGATACTGTTACAGGTTGCTCTTTAATTTTTTGAATGGCCTCGGTGAAAGTTTGGGTATCTAAACGATAGAAGGTAGGAGATTCAAATGATACTTGAGAATTTCCAGGGAAACTAACATGAATATTGAAAGTTTTTGTATATTTTGTATAGCCTAGATTAAAGAAGGAGAAGACATTATCAGTTGTAAAAGTTTTCTTTTCTCCATTTACAAGGATGTCAACCTTTTTTTGTTTGTCATTAGAAAAGTGAAGATTTGTGAAAGAAAGATAAACTTGGCTGTTTTCTGGCACTGCAATTTGATACTGGATTGCTGCATCCTCATTTGAAGAACCTGTGACACTAATCAAATCATTAGTATTTTCTATTTTGTCATAAGGGATTGGAGAAAAATAATCAAAATCGACGTTAGCAAGTTGATTTAAAAACGAGGCCTGATTATCTAGAGTGTGTTCAGTGAACTTGACATCATTGTAAACAGATTGACTAGCAAATGCAATCGGGAGAGAGAATTGATTTTCATATAGGGTAAGATTATCTTTTTGATAGATATCTTTAAAACCATATTTATCAATAGGACTGTCTGAGATATTGTACTGGATACCAAATAAACTATCAGCCAAAATACTATTATTGGCATAACGGAGATTTAGATTAGTCCCAGAGGATTTAAAACCAAGTTTATCCAAAGTAGAGCTTGCTGAACGATTTCGAACAGATGAAAATTGAGAGATTCCATTATAGTTGAATTTCATACTGTCATTTCCTGTCTGAGTTTGTAGTTTTTCAGTACGAGTAAATTGATTTCCAATATATGTTGAGAAAGATTCCATAGCTGGGATATCTCGATTATATGCATTTCGAGAAGCAAAACCCCATTCCTTAGCAATTCCGTCTATTTGAGATGAAGCATTTAAACTTATTTCAACTATTATAAATAAAGAGATTAGAATGGTAAACAGATTCACAGAGATAAACTTTTTGATAACTGCAAGGAGTAAAAGCGAATAGACAACCAAAAATTCAAGAGTCAGCAGAATATTCAAATCTGTTAAAAAAGAATAATGTGATTTTAGATAGATGGTAGCTAAAAATCCTGTTACTATAAGAAAAAGCGAAACTAAAAAATTCCAGATTTTAATTTCTTTCAGACGATTTAAGACTTCTGCTGCTGTGTAAATTAACAAGGTAGAGAAAATCCAAGAATAGCGATGTAAAAACATATTTGGAGTATGCATACCTTGCCAAAATAAATCAAGAGCTTCTATATAAAAGCTGGCAATTAGAAATGCAAAGAAAATTGCATAGATAAGTTTTACGTGAAACTTAATGGATTTCAGCGTAAAAAATAAAATGGTCAAAATAAAGGGAAGTAGTCCAACAAAAATCATTGGGATGGCCCCATACTTTGTTGTATCAAAGGAACCGATGAATTGCTTAGCAAAGAGATCAAGATACCAGCTACTTTCAGTTTGAAACTTTGTAACTTCAGTTAATTTTTCTCCATGTGTCTGTAAATCAAATAGGGTAGGAAGAGTCAGAATCAAACTAGTCATACCAGCTAAAAAGGAGATAACTATGAAATCAAGAACAGATGATTTTAGAGTCTTAAAGTCCCACGAAATTTGACAGAGATACCAGAAAATAAGAAACAATACTGTCATATATCCAAAATAATAATTTTGAATAAACAAAATTGACAGACTTGTAAAGTACAATAGGAATTTCTTTTCAGTGATAAGCAGGTGTAAACCAGTGATAATGAAAGGAATCAAGATAAAAACATCTAGCCAGGTTTTTATCTCTAATTGACTGACAGTGAAACTCATCAGAGCATAGGAAGTAGATAAAGCTAGTTTTAAAGGCTTAGGAATCGATTGAAATAATTTATTTAAACTAAAGTAAGTTGACAAACCAATCAATCCAAATTTTAAGAGAGTTGTCAGATAGACAGCATCTGGCATATTAGTTAGATCAAAAAAGTAAACTAGTGGTGAAAAGAAACTACCCAAGTAATAACTAGATAGGGCATAGAAATTCAATCCGAGGCCACTTGTAAAGGTGTAAAACAGACTACCATTTCCATGTAGAATATTTCTTAGAGCTATATCAAAAATAACGTATTGATGAAAGCCATCTCCTAATAGTGGAGATGTATCGCTATTCCAGTAGATACCTTGAGATAGATATACTCCTATCATAATGATTATGGGAATGATAAAAGAAACAAAATAGGTCCAATATGTTTTAAAAAATAATTTCATGTTACCTCATAAAATGTTAGAAAACTCAGCTGGTTAACCCAACTGAGTTTTGAAGTTTTATTTAGTCTTTCCAAAGTTCTTTAACTTTTGCTTGTACTTCTGCATTTTCTAGGAATTCATCGTAGGTTTCATCGATACGGTCGATGACGCCATTTTTAGACAAGACAATGATATGATTAGCCAAAGTTTGAATAAACTCGTGGTCATGGCTGGCAAAGATGATTGATTCTTTAAAGTTTTTCAATCCATCATTCAAGCTTGAGATAGATTCCAAATCCAAGTGATTTGTTGGATCATCAAGTACAAGGACATTTGATTTTAAGAGCATGAGTTTTGAAAGCATGACACGAACTTTTTCTCCCCCTGACAAGACGTTGACAGGTTTGTTAACCTCATCTCCAGAGAAGAGCATACGGCCAAGGAAACCGCGTAGGAAAGTATTGTCATCTTCTTCTTTACTTGCGAATTGACGCAACCAGTCAAGGATTGACTCTCCTCCTGCAAAATCTGCCGAGTTATCTTTTGGCAAGTAAGAACGGCTAGTAGTTACTCCCCACTTGACAGTTCCTTCATAATCAATGTCTCCCATGATTGCACGAATTAATGCAGTCGTTTGGATGTCATTTTGTCCAATAAGAGCTGTCTTATCACCTGGACGCAAGATAAAGCTGATATTATCTAAAATAGTCTCACCATCAATCTTTACAGTTAGATTTTCTACTGTCAAGAGATCATTACCGATTTCACGCTCTGCTTTAAAGTTGATAAATGGATATTTACGACTAGATGGTACAATTTCTTCAAGTTCAATCTTATCAAGCATTTTCTTACGTGATGTTGCTTGTCTTGATTTAGAAGCATTAGCAGAGAAACGAGCTACGAATTCTTGCAATTGCTTAATTTTTTCTTCTGCTTTAGCATTACGGTCTGCTAGCAATTTAGCAGCGAGCTCAGAAGATTCCTTCCAGAAGTCGTAGTTTCCGACATAGAGTTTGATTTTTCCAAAGTCAAGGTCGGCCATGTGAGTACATACTTTGTTTAAGAAGTGACGGTCGTGGGATACTACGATAACGGTGTTATCAAAGTCAATCAAGAAGTCTTCTAACCAAGTAATAGATTGGATGTCTAAACCGTTGGTAGGCTCGTCCAAGAGAAGAACATCTGGTTTACCAAAAAGTGCTTTGGCGAGGAGAACTTTTACTTTTTCACCGTTGGCCAATTCGCTCATGTTTTGATAGTGCAATTCTTCTGGAATGTTTAGGTTTTGAAGTAGTTGAGAGGCTTCGCTTTCTGCTTCCCAGCCTCCAAGCTCGGCAAACTCTCCTTCGAGTTCGGCAGCACGCACTCCATCCTCATCTGAGAAATCTTCCTTCATGTAGATAGCATCTTTCTCTTTCATGATGCTATAAAGTTTTTCATTTCCCATGATAACGACATCAATGGCACGTTCATCTTCATAGTCAAAGTGATTTTGACGAAGAACGGAGAGACGTTCATCTGGACCAAGAGAGATGTGACCAGTAGTAGGTTCGATATCTCCGGCTAAAATTTTTAAAAAGGTTGATTTTCCGGCACCATTAGCACCGATTAATCCGTAAGTATTTCCTTCTGTAAATTTGATATTGACATCATCAAAAAGTTTGCGATCACTAAAACGTAGTGAAACATCAGATACTGTAAGCAATGTTTTTCTCCTATATGTGTAATATATTTATTCTACTAGAAAATACGGAAATATTCAAATTTTTATCTGTCAATTTTGTGTAAATTACATTTACAGCATACTTTACACAAATCCGTAAATAGCAAGATTGATTTATTTTAATAAATTGCAGTTATTTCATTAAAAAAATGCTATAATTGAAGGGACCATATCGAAGGAGAATAAAATGACTAAACCCATTATTTTAACAGGAGACCGTCCAACAGGAAAATTGCATATTGGACATTATGTTGGAAGTCTCAAAAATCGAGTATTATTACAGGAAGAGGATAAGTATGATATGTTTGTGTTCTTGGCTGACCAACAAGCCTTGACAGATCATGCCAAAGATCCTCAAACCATTGTAGAGTCTATCGGAAATGTGGCTTTGGATTATCTTGCAGTTGGATTGGATCCAAGTAAGTCAACTATCTTTATTCAAAGCCAAATTCCAGAATTAGCTGAGTTGTCTATTTATTATATGAATTTGGTGTCATTAGCACGTTTGGAGCGTAATCCAACTGTCAAGACAGAAATTGCTCAGAAAGGATTTGGAGAAAGCATTCCGACAGGATTCTTGGTCTATCCAATAGCTCAAGCAGCTGACATCACAGCTTTCAAGGCCAATTATGTTCCTGTTGGGACAGATCAGAAACCAATGATTGAGCAAACTCGTGAGATTGTTCGTTCTTTTAACAATGCATATAATTGTGATGTCTTGGTGGAACCGGAAGGTATTTATCCAGAAAATGAGAGAGCAGGGCGTTTACCTGGTTTAGATGGAAATGCTAAAATGTCTAAATCACTCAATAACGGTATTTATTTAGCTGATGATGCGGATACTTTGCGTAAAAAAGTGATGAGTATGTATACAGATTCAGATCATATCCGCGTTGAGGATCCAGGTAAAATTGAAGGAAATATGGTTTTCCATTATCTAGATGTTTTTGGTCGTCCAGAAGATACTCAAGAAATTGCAGACATGAAAGAACATTATCAACGAGGTGGTCTTGGTGATGTGAAGACCAAGCGTTATCTACTTGAAATATTAGAACGTGAACTTGGTCCTATTCGTGAGCGCCGTATTGAATTTGCTAAGGATATGGGAGAAGTTTATAATATGCTTCAAAAAGGTAGTGAAAGAGCGCGTGAAGTTGCAGGTCAAACCCTATCTGAGGTTAAAGGAGCAATGGGACTTCATTACTTTAACTAAGTTTATTTTACAAGAAACTATCATTTCTATCTCGAAGAAAAGATAGTTTTTTATTTACCCCTGTAACATTTGACAAATTTTTATAGAATGGTATGATAGATACAATATAAAAAGAGTCAAGCTCAAAAAGAAAGAAAAGAGGAAACTTCGAATGTCTAATTGGGACACTAAATTTTTGAAAAAAGGTTTTACCTTTGATGATGTATTGCTTATTCCAGCTGAAAGTCATGTGTTGCCTAACGATGCAGATTTAACAACTAAATTGGCAGATAATCTGACTTTAAATATCCCAATTATTACCGCTGCCATGGACACAGTTACAGAGAGTCAAATGGCCATTGCTATTGCTCGTGCAGGCGGTCTCGGAGTTATCCATAAAAACATGTCAATTGCTCAACAAGCAGACGAGGTTCGTAAGGTAAAACGTTCTGAAAATGGAGTTATTATTGATCCGTTCTTTTTGACACCTGAACATACAATTGCTGAAGCAGATGAGCTTATGGGTCGTTACCGCATCAGTGGTGTTCCAGTTGTTGAAACACTTGAAAATCGTAAATTGGTTGGTATTTTGACAAACCGAGATCTTCGTTTTATTTCAGATTATAACCAACCAATCTCAAACCATATGACTAGTGAAAATCTTGTTACTGCTCCTGTGGGTACAGATCTTGCAACAGCTGAGAGTATTCTTCAAGAACACCGTATTGAAAAACTTCCGTTGGTAGATGAAGAAGGCCGTCTTTCTGGTTTGATTACTATCAAAGATATTGAAAAAGTTATTGAGTTCCCAAATGCTGCTAAAGATGAGTTTGGTCGTCTTCTAGTTGCAGGTGCAGTAGGTGTTACTTCAGATACTTTTGAACGTGCAGAAGCTCTTTTTGAGGCAGGAGCGGATGCGATTGTTATTGATACTGCGCATGGTCATTCTGCAGGTGTCTTGCGTAAAATTGCTGAGATTCGTGCTCATTTCCCAGATCGTACTTTAATTGCTGGAAATATTGCTACTGCTGAAGGTGCACGTTCCCTCTATGAAGCGGGTGTAGACGTTGTTAAGGTTGGTATTGGACCAGGTTCTATCTGTACTACTCGTGTAATTGCAGGTGTTGGTGTTCCACAAGTAACAGCTATCTATGATGCTGCAGCCGTCGCGCGTGAATATGGAAAAACGATCATTGCTGACGGTGGAATCAAGTATTCTGGAGATATTGTAAAAGCCCTTGCTGCAGGTGGAAATGCAGTTATGCTTGGATCAATGTTTGCTGGAACTGATGAAGCTCCAGGCGAAACTGAAATCTTCCAAGGACGTAAGTTTAAGACTTACCGTGGTATGGGATCAATTGCTGCTATGAAGAAAGGTTCAAGCGATCGTTACTTCCAAGGTTCTGTCAATGAAGCAAACAAGCTAGTTCCAGAAGGAATTGAAGGTCGTGTTGCTTATAAAGGAGCGGCAGCTGATATTGTCTTCCAAATGATTGGTGGTATTCGTTCTGGTATGGGTTACTGTGGTGCAGCTAACCTTAAAGAACTACACGATAATGCTCAATTTATTGAAATGTCTGGTGCTGGTTTGAAAGAGAGCCATCCTCATGATGTACAAATTACTAATGAGGCACCAAATTATTCTATGTAAAAAAACAATGAAAAGAACTCCAGTAAAAACAGGAGTTCTTTTACAATGTTGTCAATTTTCATTTACAGTAACTTTACCATCCTGAATAGTGAAGATACTTAGATTTTCTGGCAAATTTTGAAGATGATCTAAGCTTGTTGTTGTGATAAAGGTTTGGATTGAATGAGAAATCGTTTCTAATAATTTTAACTGTCTAGTGTTGTCAAGTTCACTCATGACATCGTCAAGCAATAATATCGGAGATTCTGTAGTAATACTTTCCATTAATTCGATTTCTGCTAATTTTATAGAAAGGACGAGACTACGATGTTGGCCTTGACTTCCGAAACTAGCATCCATCCCATTTATATAAAAAGAAATGTCATCTCGATGAGGACCGACACCAGTATTCTTTTTAAATAAATCTCTGGATCTACTTTTTTCTAAAGCAATTTTGAAAGATTCGGATAAGTCTTCTTTGTCAGTTGTCTTTACAGAAGATTGATAGAATATTGACAACTCTTCAATCTGATTAGAGAGTTCAAAATGTTTCTTACGCCCAAATGATTCTAGTTTTTTTATGAAATCTAAGCGGTGATTCATTACACGACATCCATAATCAACTAGCTGATCATCCAACACTGAAAGGAAGGTTTCATCTATTTTTTGAGCTGATTTTAGGTAAGTGTTTCTTTGCTTTAGGATGTGGTTATAATTGGTTAAGTCAGATAAATAGATTGGCTTGATTTGTCCAAGTTCCATATCAATGAATTTTCGTCGAACCGAAGGTGCTCCTTTAATTAGTTGTAAATCTTCAGGAGCAAATAAGACAACATTCATGTGTCCGACATAATCTGAAAGTCGTGCCTGTTTTAAATGATTAACTTTTGTTACACGCCCTTTTTGTGTTAGTTCGATTTCGAGAGGAATGGATCCAGTTTTTTTCTGAACAAGACCTGAAAGATGAAGCTGTTCCTCATCAAAATGAATGAGATTTTTATCTGTTCGAGTTCGATGACTGCGTGTTAAGGCTAAAAAATAGATAGCCTCTAACATATTTGTTTTACCTTGTGCATTGCGTCCTAAAAAGACATTTAATTTAGGATTAAAGTCTATTTTCGTCTCTTTGTAGTTACGAAAAGTTTTGAGAGATAGGTGTTGTAGCCACATGATTATCTACCAGGGAATCGTGGAGCTTGTTTGCTTTTGGGCGATGAAGTAGGTTTAGAGTTGTCTTTTTTTACTCCTTTATTCATCTCCTTAACAAGTTTAGCGATTCGTTCTTTTTCAACTTTATCAGCTTGGTATTCATCTTGCTCCTCAGAAGTAGGTTGTGTCAACAAGATGTCAATATTCATGTCAGGGATGTCAACTTTATCACCAATACGAAGTTTTTTACCGCGACGACTCTCTAATTCTCCATTAAAGTAAACAGAATGTTCAGAGAGAAATGATTTGATAGCTCCTCCGCTATGTGTGATTCCAAGTTCTTTGAGTAGTGCTTGGAGGGTAATAAATTCTTCAAATAATTTGTATTCCATAATTCACCTCAATCTTTGGTATTATACCATATTTTCCTAAAAATAGTGAGAGAAATAGGGAGAAATGTAAGCGATTTTTATTTCAAAAGTGTTACAGAGAACAAGAAAATTTCAGGTTTTCGTGATATAATAGAAGTCTGTATATAAGGAGGTAAATCATGGAGTTAGTGCATGGAATTTCAACACATTTTATCCAATCAAAAAAGTTTAAAACAAACAAAATCACCGTGCGTTTTACCGCTCCATTATCCCTCGATACGATTGCAGGTCGCATGTTGAGTGCGAGTATGCTAGAGACTGCTAATCAGATGTATCCCACTTCTCAAGATTTGAGGAGACATTTAGCCAGTCTATACGGCACAGATATGTCAACTAATTGTTTCAGAAGAGGGCAAAGTCATATTGTAGAATTGACATTTACCTATGTTCGTGATGAGTTTTTAAGTAGGAAAAATGTGCTAACTTCTCAGATTTTGGAACTAGTAAAAGAAACTCTTTTTTCACCCATGCTAGTTGATAATGGATTTGATCCGTCCTTATTTGAAATTGAGAAAAAGCAATTGCTAGCAAGTTTAGCAGCTGATATGGATGATTCTTTTTATTTTGCACATAAAGAATTGGATAAATTGTTTTTTCATGATGAACGTCTCCAATTGGAATATAGTGATTTACGAAATCGTATTTTAGATGAAACTCCACAAAGTTCTTATTCTTGTTTCCAAGAATTTTTGGCCAATGATCGAATCGATTTCTTTTTCCTAGGTGATTTTAATGAGGTTGAAATTCAAAATGTATTAGAATCATTTGGCTTTAAAGGTCGAAAAGGAGATGTGAAGGTTCAGTATTGTCAACCTTATTCCAATATCCTGCAGGAAGGTATGGTTCGGAAAAATGTGGGACAATCCATTTTGGAATTAGGTTATCATTGCCCTTCTGAATATGGTGATGAGCAACATTTACCCATGATTGTAATGAATGGTTTACTGGGTGGATTTGCTCATTCTAAGCTCTTTACAAATGTCCGTGAAAATGCTGGATTAGCTTATACTATTTCAAGTCAGCTTGATTTATTTAGTGGATTCTTGAGGATGTATGCTGGCATTGATCGAGAAAATCGGAATCAGGCTCGAAAAATGATGAATAATCAACTGCTTGATGTAAAAAAAGGTTATTTTACAGATCTTGAGTTAGAGCAGACCAAGGAAATGATTCGTCGGTCTTTGTTACTTTCTCAAGATAATCCAAGTTCATTGATTGAACGTGCTTATCAAAATGCCTTACTTGGAAAATCTTCAGCAGACTTTAAAGGTTGGATTGCAAAACTCGAGCAAGTTGACAAAGATGCTATTTGTAGAGCAGCTAATAATGTGAAACTACAAGCGATTTACTTTATGGAAGGAATAGAATGACAAAGGTTGTTTTTGAAGAAAAATACTATCCAGCTGTAAAAGAAATGGTTTATCGAACTCGTTTGGCCAACGGATTGACAGTTGCTCTTTTGCCTAAAAAGGAATTTAAAGAGGTTTACGGGAGTGTCACTGTTCAGTTTGGTTCGGTAGATACGCTTGTCACAGAGGTTGACGGAGATGTAAAAGAATATCCTGCGGGAATTGCTCATTTTCTTGAACATAAATTATTTGAAAGAGAAGATTCTAGCGATTTGATGTCTGCTTTTGCGAGTCTAGGTGCAGATAGTAATGCCTTTACAAGCTTTACAAAAACAAGCTATCTTTTTTCAGCAACGGATCATTTTTTAGAAAATTTAGAGTTACTTGATGAATTGGTAACATCAGCACATTTTACTGAAGATTCCATTTTAAGAGAGCAGGATATTATCCAGCAAGAACGAGAAATGTATCAAGATGATCCAGATTCGTGTTTATTCTTTTCAACCTTAGCGAATTTGTATCCTGGTACACCTTTAGCAAAGGATATAGTTGGAAGCGAGGAGTCTATTTCCCAAATCAATCTAACTAAATTGCAAGAAAATTTTACAAAGTTTTACAAACCTGTAAACATGTATCTGTTTTTAGTTGGTGATTTTGATGTGGAAAGAGTACAGGACTATTTTGAAAGCAAAGAACTGAAAGATTTAGATGTTCAGGATGTAGCAAGAGAAAAGTTTGTTTTACAGGCTGTAAAGCAAACAGACAGTATGAGAATGGAAGTATCTTCTCCCAAACTAGCGATTGGGATTAGAGGTAATCGAGAAGTTGCTGAGGCGGATTGCTATCGACATCATGTTTTATTAAAATTATTGTTTGCAATGATGTTTGGTTGGACTTCGGATCGTTTTCAAAAGTTATATAAGTCAGGTAAAATAGATGCTTCCTTATCTCTTGAAATTGAAGTAACAAGTCGTTTTCATTTTGTTATGTTGACAATGGATACGAAAGAGCCAGTTGCTTTATCTCATCAATTTAGGAAGGCCATTCGTAATTTTATAAAGGATTTAGATATTACAGAGGATCATTTAGATATTATCAAAAGAGAGATGTTTGGAGAATTTTTCAGTAGCATGAACTCTCTTGAATTTATTGCAACACAATATGATGCTTTTGAACATGGTGAGACAATTTTTGATTTACCAAAGATTTTACAGGAAATTACTTTAGAGGATGTCCTTGATGCTGGACATCATTTAATAGATGATGGTGACATAGTTGATTTTACAATATTCCCATCGTAGTAACCTATCATAATAGACACTAGAAAGAAGGGATGACAAGTATGAGGAAAAAAACAATTGGTGAGGTTTTACGATTAGCTAGAATCAATCAGGGATTGAGTTTAGATGAATTGCAGAAAAAGACAGAAATCCAGTTAGATATGTTGGAAGCAATGGAAGCAGACGATTTCGATCAACTTCCAAGTCCTTTTTATACGCGTTCTTTCTTGAAAAAATATGCATGGGCTGTTGAGTTAGATGATCAAATTGTTTTGGATGCTTATGATTCTGGGAGTATGATTACTTATGAGGAAGTAGATGTTGATGAAGATGAGTTGACAGGTCGTAGACGTTCAAGTAAGAAAAAGAAGAAAAAAACATCCTTTTTACCTTTATTTTATTTTATCCTTTTTGCTTTATCGATTTTAATTTTTGTGACCTATTATGTTTGGAACTATATTCAAACTCAACCAGAGGGGCCTTCTCTTTCTAATTACAGTGTGGTTCAATCAACAAGTTCAATAAGTTCAACTAGCTTTGTTCCCCACTCCTCAAGTAGTAGTTCATCTAGCAGTTCTTCTAGTATAGAATCAGCTATAAGTGTATCAGGCGAAGGAAATCATGTAGAAATCGCTTATAAGACAAGTAAGGAAACAGTTAAATTGCAATTGGCAGTTTCAGATGTTGCAAGTTGGGTCAGCGTTTCAGAAAGCGAACTTGAGGGCGGTGTAACCTTATCGCCAGAGAAGAAAAGTGCAGAAGCAACAGTTGCAACTAAAAGTCCTGTAACAATTACGTTAGGTGTTGTAAAAGGTGTTGCTTTGACAGTAGATAATCAGACTGTTGATTTATCGAAATTAACAGCTCAGACTGGACAAATCACTGTAACCTTTACTAAAAATTAAGGAAAAACGAATGAAAAAAGAACAAATTCCCAATATCTTAACAATAGGTCGAATTCTCTTTATACCTATTTTTATCTTTATTTTAACGATAGGAAATTCGATAGAGAGTCATATAGTGGCAGCTATTATCTTTGCTGCTGCTAGTATTACCGACTATTTAGATGGATATTTAGCTCGTAAATGGAATGTGGTCAGTAATTTTGGTAAATTTGCAGATCCCATGGCGGATAAGTTACTAGTTATGTCGGCTTTTATTATGTTGATTGAGTTAGGTATGGCTCCGGCTTGGATTGTTGCAGTGATCATCTGTCGTGAGTTGGCTGTGACAGGTTTAAGGCTTTTATTGGTTGAAACTGGTGGGACAGTTTTAGCAGCAGCAATGCCTGGAAAAATTAAAACTTTCAGTCAGATGTTTGCCATTATTTTCTTGCTATTACATTGGACTTTGCTTGGTCAAGTTCTACTTTATGTGGCCTTGTTTTTCACTATCTACTCTGGCTATGATTATTTCAAGGGTAGTGCCTATATATTTAAAGGGACATTTGGTTCGAAATGAAATCAGTAATTGATGTAAAAAATCTTTCTTTTCGTTATAAGGAAAGTCAGGAATACTATGATGTGAAGGATATTACGTTTCACGTGAAACGTGGAGAATGGCTTTCGATTGTAGGGCATAATGGTAGTGGCAAATCAACGACTGTCCGGTTAATTGATGGCTTACTGGAAGCAGAATCCGGAGAGATTGTAATCAATGGCCAACAGTTGACTGAGGAGAATGTTTGGAGCATACGTCGTCAAATCGGTATGGTTTTTCAAAATCCAGATAATCAATTTGTTGGAGCGACTGTTGAAGATGATGTTGCCTTTGGTTTGGAAAATCAAGGCCTTTCTCGTCAAGAAATGAAAAAGAGAGTGGAAGAAGCTCTGGTTTTAGTTGGCATGTTGGAATTTAAAAAGAGAGAGCCAGCGCGTTTATCGGGTGGCCAAAAGCAACGTGTAGCTATTGCAGGTGTTGTAGCCCTAAGACCAGCTATTCTAATTCTAGATGAAGCAACGAGTATGTTGGATCCTGAGGGTCGTAGAGAACTGATTGAGACAGTAAAAGGAATTCGGAAAGACTATGATATGACGGTCATTTCCATTACACATGATTTGGAAGAAGTTGCCATGAGTGACCGTGTGTTGGTCATGAAAAAAGGGGAAATTGAATCAACTAGTAGTCCAAGAAATCTTTTCTCTCGAAATGATTTAGATCAAATTGGATTAGACGATCCTTTTGCCAATCAATTAAAAAATTCTTTGAGCCAGAATGGCTATGATTTGCCTGAAAATTATTTGACAGAAAGTGAGTTAGAGGATAAGCTATGGGAATTGCTCTAGAAAATGTGAGTTTTACATATCAAGAAGGGACTCCTTTAGCTTCAACAGCTTTGTCGGATGTTTCTTTGACGATTGAAGATGGTTCTTATACGGCCTTAATTGGGCATACAGGTAGCGGGAAATCAACTATTTTGCAACTCTTAAATGGTTTATTGGTGCCAAGTCAAGGAAGTGTACGAGTTTTTGATACCTTAATCACCTCGAATTCTAAAAATAAAGATATTCGTCAAATTAGAAAACAGGTTGGCTTGGTATTTCAGTTTGCTGAAAATCAGATTTTTGAAGAAACAGTATTGAAAGACGTTGCTTTTGGACCGCAAAATTTTGGAGTTTCTGAAGAAGATGCGGAGCAGATTGCGCGTGAGAAACTGGCTCTGGTTGGAATTGATGAATCACTTTTTAATCGTAGTCCGTTTGAGCTGTCAGGTGGCCAAATGAGGCGTGTCGCCATTGCAGGCATACTTGCCATGGAACCAGCCATATTAGTCTTAGATGAGCCCACAGCAGGCCTAGATCCCCTGGGAAGAAAAGAGCTGATGAATTTGTTCAAAAAACTCCACCAGTCAGGGATGACCATTGTCTTGGTAACGCATTTGATGGATGATGTTGCTGAGTATGCAAATCAAGTCTATGTGATGGAAAAGGGACGTTTAGTTAAGGGTGGTAAACCAAGTGATGTCTTTCAAGATGTTGTCTTTATGGAAAAAGTGCAGTTGGGAGTACCTAAAATTACATCCTTTTGTAAACGATTGGCTGATAGAGGCGTGTCATTTAAACGATTACCGATTAAGATAGAGGAGTTCAAGGAGTCGCTAAATGGATAGTATGATTTTGGGGCGTTATATCCCAGGGGATTCGATAGTTCACCGATTGGATCCACGTAGCAAATTACTGGCTATGATGCTACTGATTTTGATCGTTTTTTGGGCTAATAATTCCTTGACGAATCTAATTCTTTTTATAGCGACAGGGATATTTATTGCTTTGTCAGGAGTATCTCTTTCATTTTTTATTCAGGGCTTGAAGTCTATGTTTTTCTTGATTGCCTTCACAACTATTTTTCAACTGTTTTTCATTTCTAATGGGAATGTTTTATTTGAATTTTCGTTTCTGAGAATCACAGATTATGCTTTGCAACAAGCTGGGATTATTTTTTGTCGTTTTGTATTGATTATTTTCTTTTCAACTTTGTTAACCTTAACGACCATGCCCTTAAGTTTGGCCTCAGCTGTCGAAGCTTTGTTAGCGCCTTTAAAGCGTGTGAAAGTTCCAGTTCATGAAATTGGATTGATGCTGTCCATGAGTCTACGTTTTGTCCCAACATTAATGGATGATACGACGCGGATTATGAATGCACAGAAAGCGCGTGGAGTGGATTTTGGTGAAGGAAGCATCGTTCAAAAAGTAAAGGCGATGATTCCCATTTTGATTCCTCTTTTTGCGACAAGTTTAAAACGTGCAGATTCCTTGGCTATCGCCATGGAAGCGCGTGGTTATCAGGGTGGAAAAGGCAGAAGTCAATACAGACAATTGAAATGGACTCGAAAGGATACGCTGACCATTCTTGTTGTTCTCGTACTTGGTTGTTGTTTATTTTTCTTAAAATCTTAGTAGATTTCAGGAATTGATAAAAAAGTTACTGTAACAGTTTTTGATATAAAGGTAGGGATATGAACCGTTTTAAAAAATCAAAATATGTCATTATTGTTTTTGTCACTGTTCTGCTTGTCTCAGCTCTCTTAGCGACGACTTATTCAAGTACAATTGTGACAAAATTAGGAGATGGAATCTCATTGGTTGATAGGGTTGTACAAAAACCTTTTCAGTGGTTTGATTCTGTCAAATCAGATTTGGCTCATTTGACACGAACATATAATGAAAATGAAAGTTTGAAGAAACAGATTTACCAGTTAGAAGTCAAATCAAATGAGGCGGAAAGTTTAAAGACGGAAAATGAACAACTGCGTCAATTGCTTGATATGAAGTCTAAATTGCAAGCCACAAAGACTTTAGCAGCAGATGTTATTATGCGTTCTCCGGTATCTTGGAAACAGGAATTGACCCTGGATGCAGGTAAATCAAAAGGGGCTTCTGAGAATATGCTAGCTATTGCAAATGGTGGATTGATTGGGAGTGTTTCAAAAGTGGAGGACAACTCTACTATGGTCAACCTTCTGACAAATACGGAAAATGCTGATAAGATTTCTGTTAAAATTCAACATGGTTCTACTACAATTTATGGAATTATTGTTGGCTATGACAAAGAAAATGAAGTTCTTAAAATTAGCCAATTAAATAGTAATAGCGATATTAGTGCGGGAGATAAGGTGACCACTGGTGGATTAGGAAACTTTAACGTTGCTGATATTCCTGTTGGTGAAGTTGTTGCCACAACGCATAGTACGGACTACTTGACACGAGAAGTAACTGTTAAATTAAGTGCAGATACTCATAATGTGGATGTGATAGAATTAGTGGGGAATTCATAATGAGACAGTTGAAGCGGGTTGGAGTGTTTTTATTGCTTCCTTTCTTTGTTCTAATTGACGCCCATATTAGCCAGCTTCTGGGCTCATTTTTCCCCCATGTACATTTGGCTAGTCATTTTCTGTTTTTATTTCTCTTATTTGAGACGATAGAAGTATCAGAGTATCTCTACCTAGTCTATTGTTTTGTGATAGGCTTGGTTTACGATGTTTACTTTTTCCATCTAATAGGGATTGCAACTCTCTTATTTATCTTATTGGGAGCCTTTCTTCATAAATTGAATAGTGTTATTTTGTTGAATCGTTGGACAAGAATCTTGGCTATGATTGTTATGAGTTTTCTATTTGATATGGGAGCTTATCTCTTTGCATTAGTGGTAGGTTTAACTCTAGATAGTCTGCCGATTTTTATCGTTTATAGCCTAGTCCCATCCATGATTTTAAATCTTGTGTGGATGCTTATTTTTCAGTTTATTTTTGAAAGATATTATCTATAAGAAAGAAACAAAAATGTAACAAAGGCGTAATATTCATTAGGCCTTTTTTTGGTATACTAGTATTGTCTTTAAAAGAAGGAGCATCTACGTAATATGAAGAAAAAAATCTTAGCGTCACTTTTATTAAGTACAGTAATGGTTTCTCAAGTAGCTGTTTTAACAACTGCGCATGCAGAAACGACTGATGACAAAATTGCTGCTCAAGATAATAAAATTGGTAACTTAACAGCACAACAACAAGAAGCCCAAAAACAAGTTGACCAAATTCAGGAGCAAGTATCAGCTATTCAAGCTGAGCAATCTAACTTGCAAGCTGAAAATGATAGATTACAAGCAGAATCTAAAAAACTTGAGAATGAGATTACAGAACTTTCTAAAAACATTGTATCTCGCAATGATTCTTTGGAAAAGCAAGCTCGTAGTGCTCAAACAAATGGAGCTGCAACTAGCTACATCAATACGATTGTAAATTCAAAATCAATTACAGAAGCTATTTCACGTGTAGCAGCAATGAATGAAATCGTATCTGCTAACAACAAAATGTTGGAACAACAAAAAGCAGATAAAAAAGCAATTTCTGAGAAGCAAGTGGCAAACAATGACGCAATTAATACAGTAATTGCAAATCAACAGAAATTGTCTGATGATGCACAAGCTCTAACAACGAAACAAGCTGAGTTGAAGGCTGCAGAATTAAATCTTGCTGCTGAAAAAGCGACAGCAGAAGATGAAAAAGCAAGTTTGCTAGAGAAAAAAGCAGAAGCAGAAGCGGCAGCAAAAGCAGCAGCAGAGGCAGAAGCAGCTTACAAGGCAAAACAAGTAAGTCAACAACAAACAGTTGTTGCTTCTGGAAATACGACTTTTGCAGCACAGGTTCAAGCTGTAGCTTCTTCGGAATCAACAACATACACTCCTGTGGCAGTCAAACAACGCCCAACATACAGTACAAATGCTTCAAGTTATCCAATTGGAGAATGTACATGGGGAGTTAAAACATTAGCACCTTGGGCTGGAGACTATTGGGGTAATGGAGCACAGTGGGCTACAAGTGCAGCTGCTGCAGGATTCCGTACAGGTTCGACACCTCAAGTTGGTGCGATTGCATGTTGGAATGATGGTGGATATGGACACGTAGCGGTAGTCACTGCTGTAGAATCAACAACACGTATCCAAGTGTCAGAATCAAATTATGCTGGTAATCGCACGCTTGGAAATCATCGTGGGTGGTTCAATCCGACAACTACGTCGTCAGGTTTTGTAACATATATTTATGCAGATTAATTAGAAAAGGAGACTTAATAGAGTCTCTTTTTTAGTGGCGATAGTCTCTCTAAAAAAATTCTTAAAAAACTTGAAAATATTGAAAAAGTATGGTAAAATGAAACTTGTCGTGTGAACGATAATACTCATTCTTGATGAATTGTGAGACAGTTGCCCTTGGGTCGTTTTGCGAGTTGAAGTCAAGAAGAGGAAAAAAACAAAAAGGAGAAATACTCATGGCAGTAATTTCAATGAAACAACTTCTTGAGGCTGGTGTACACTTTGGTCACCAAACTCGTCGCTGGAACCCTAAGATGGCTAAATACATCTTTACAGAGCGTAACGGAATCCACGTTATCGACTTGCAACAAACTGTAAAATACGCTGACCAAGCATACGACTTCATGCGTGATGCAGCAGCTAACGATGCAGTTGTATTGTTCGTTGGTACTAAGAAACAAGCGGCTGATGCAGTTGCTGAAGAAGCAGTACGTTCAGGTCAATATTTCATCAACCACCGTTGGTTGGGTGGAACTCTTACAAACTGGGGAACAATCCAAAAACGTATCGCTCGTTTGAAAGAAATCAAACGTATGGAAGAAGATGGAACTTTCGAAGTTCTTCCTAAGAAAGAAGTTGCACTTCTTAATAAACAACGTGCACGTCTTGAAAAATTCTTGGGTGGTATCGAAGATATGCCTCGTATCCCAGATGTTATGTACGTAGTTGACCCACATAAAGAGCAAATTGCTGTTAAAGAAGCTAAGAAATTGGGAATCCCAGTTGTAGCGATGGTTGACACAAACACTGATCCAGATGATATCGATGTAATCATCCCAGCTAACGATGATGCTATCCGCGCTGTTAAATTGATCACAGCTAAATTGGCTGACGCTATCATCGAAGGACGTCAAGGTGAAGATGCAGCAGCAGTTGAAGCAGAATTTGTAGCTTCAGAAGCTCAAGCAGATTCAATTGAAGAAATCGTTGAAGTTGTAGAGGGCGACAACGCTTAATTCATATAAATAGTAATTACCTAGGAGGGCGGGGCTTAGCCCGGCTCTCCTATTTTTAAAAAATATAGGAGAATCAAAATGGCAGAAATTACAGCTAAACTTGTAAAAGAGTTGCGTGAAAAATCTGGTGCCGGAGTTATGGACGCTAAAAAAGCGCTTGTAGAAACAGACGGTGACATCGAAAAAGCGATTGAATTGCTTCGTGAAAAAGGTATGGCTAAGGCAGCTAAGAAGGCTGACCGTGTTGCTGCAGAAGGTTTGACTGGCGTTTACGTTAACGGTAATGTTGCAGCAGTTATTGAAGTAAACGCTGAAACTGACTTCGTTGCGAAAAATGCTCAATTTGTTGAATTGGTAAATACTACAGCTAAAGTTATTGCTGAAGGAAAACCTGCTAATAATGAAGAAGCACTTGCTTTGACAATGCCTTCAGGTGAAACTCTTGAATCTGCATACGTATCTGCAACAGCAACTATCGGAGAAAAAATCTCATTCCGTCGCTTTGCATTGATTGAAAAAACAGATGCACAACACTTTGGAGCATATCAACATAACGGTGGACGTATCGGTGTTATTTCAGTTGTTGAAGGTGGAGACGAAGCACTTGCTAAACAAATCTCAATGCACATCGCTGCTATGAAACCAACAGTTCTTTCTTACAAAGAATTGGATGAGCAATTCGTTAAAGATGAGTTGGCACAATTGAACCACGTTATCGACCAAGACAACGAAAGCCGTGCAATGGTTAACAAACCAGCTCTTCCACACTTGAAGTATGGATCAAAATCTCAATTGACTGATGAAGTGATTGCTCAAGCTGAAGCTGACATCAAAGCTGAGTTGGCTGCAGAAGGCAAACCAGAAAAAATCTGGGATAAAATTATCCCAGGTAAAATGGACCGCTTCATGCTTGACAACACTAAAGTTGACCAAGCTTACACACTTCTTGCACAAGTTTACATCATGGATGATAGCAAGACAGTTGAAGCATATCTTGAATCAGTTAACGCTTCAGTAGTTGAGTTCGCTCGCTTTGAAGTTGGTGAAGGTATCGAAAAAGCTGCAAACGACTTCGAAGCTGAAGTTGCAGCTACAATGGCAGCAGCCTTGAATAACTAATTATAGAAAGGAAGTAAATTTGCTTCCTTTTTTCTATGCAGTCGATCCCTATAGGGAGAGCTTCCTATTTTCAAGGTAAAAATAAAAAGCCCTATAATAAGGGCTAAGTGTATTTAGGAGACTACACTTCAAATTCATAGAGTGCTGTAGACAAATAACGTTCGCCGTTATCTGGTGCTAGAGCAAGGACTTTCTTACCTGTACCTAATTTCTTGGCAACTTCAATTGCTCCGTAGATAGCTGCCGCTGAAGAAATACCTACCAAGAAGCCTTCTTTTCCACCGATTTCACGGCCGAGTGCTAGTGCATCGTCTGATGTCACACGAACGATACCATCATAAGCCTTTGTATCCAGTGTATCAGGAATAAATCCAGCTGAGATACCTTGAATTTTGTGTGGTCCAGGTTTTTCACCAGATAGAATAGCAGATTCGTCTGCCTCTACTGCAAAAACTTGAATGTTAGAATTTGCTGATTTGAGTGCATGAGAAACACCAGAAATAGTTCCTCCAGTACCAACACCAGCAACAAAGGCATCTAAACCATCAGCTCCGAAAGCAGCTAGTATTTCAGCTCCTGTTGTTCTTTCGTGTACTTCTGGATTAGCTGGATTGTCAAATTGAAGAGGAAGGAAACCATCACGTTCAGCAGCGATTTCTTGAGCCTTAGCAATAGCACCTTTCATTCCCTCGCTGCCAGGAGTTAGGACTAGTTCAGCGCCATAAGCTTGGATAATCTTACGTCGTTCTACACTCATAGTTTCAGGCATAACGATAACAACTTTATACCCTTTAGCAGCCCCTACCCATGAAAGTCCAATACCAGTGTTTCCACTTGTTGCTTCAACAATAGTAGAACCAGGTTTCAGAATACCGTCTTGTTCAGCTTTTTCAATCATGCTAAGAGCAATACGGTCTTTTACAGAAGAACCAGGGTTAAATGCTTCAAGTTTTACATAGACATCTGCAGCACCTTCTGGCACAATGTTGTTGAGTTTAACAATCGGTGTTTGTCCGATTAGTTCAGTAATGTTGTTATAAATAGACATATGAATACCTCTTTGTATAAGATATTTCTAGTATAACGCTATCTATACCATTTGTAAAATATAGAAATCCTATCGAAGCGATAGGATTTTTTTATATCATAGGTCTAAGCCATTAATTTTTAAGCGATTGTAGTAGGCTAATTCTAGCAAATATGTATAAAGTGGAACGATATCCGTTTTCTTTTTGAATTGCTTCCTTTTCTAGTAGGTCTTGGCAAGTATCTTTTTATGTTGCTAATTAAAGTAGCGGTGAAAATATCAGTGAAACGCTGCATTATCTATTATTTACACTAAGTTTACAGGAACTTCAACTTCTCGTAAACCTTGATCAGTCAAGGTAACTTTTCCATGAAAAAACTCTATAAGTGCAGCTTTCATATTTTCTTTTTCTTCTTTATCAACATAAATCATCGTATCGACTTGATCTGTAAAATTTGTATCCAGCTCCATGAGAGTATGTTCTTTAAGGAAGTTATTATATTCTTGGTACTGAGTGTAAGACATTTGAATAGCAATGCCAGCCTGTTCCTTTATTTCAATTATGCCAATTTCTTTGACAGCTAAGGCGACACTACCTGCGTAAGCACGAATCAGTCCTCCGGCGCCTAGTTTAATACCACCAAAGTAGCGTGTCACTACCATACAGACATTAGTAAGATTATGATTTTCTAGCACCCCAAGCATGGGAACGCCAGCAGTACCACTAGGCTCACCATCATCACTTGTACGTTTAATTTCACTACGCTCCCCAATAATAAAGGCTGAGCAGTTATGCGTAGCTTTGTAGTGTTTCTTTTTAATGGCAGTAATGAAGACACGGGCCTCTTCTTCGCTATAAACACGCTTGGCATGACAGATAAAGCGGGATTTTTTGATTTCTTCTTGGACTTGACCGTCCTCTTTAATTGTTTTAAATTCCATGATTTAATTGTACTAAAAAATTATCTAAAGCGCTAGGTTTTTACGAATAAAGAAGTATGAAAGTAAATCCAAATTATCTCGGTCGTTTGTTTACGGAGAATGAATTAACAGAAGAGGAACGTCAGTTGGCAGAGAAACTTCCAGCAATGAGAAAGGAGAAGGGGAAATTGTTCTGTCAACATTGTAATAGTACTATTCTGGAGGAATGGTATTTACCCATCGGTGCTTACTATTGTAGGGAGTGCTTAATTATGAAGCGAGTTAGGAGTGATCAAGTTTTATACTATTTTCCGCAGGAGAATTTTCCGAAGCAAGAAGTTCTTAAATGGTGTGGTCAATTAACTCCTTTTCAAGAGAAGGTGTCAGAGGGACTAATTCGAGCTGTCGACAAGCAAGAGCCAACCTTGGTACATGCGGTGACAGGAGCTGGAAAGACGGAAATGATTTATCAAGTATTGGCTAAAGTGATTAATGCGGGAGGTGCAGTGTGTTTGGCCAGTCCTCGCATAGATGTTTGTTTGGAGCTGTATAAGCGCCTGCAAAAGGATTTTGCTTGTGAGATAGCCCTCCTACATGGAGAATCGGAACCTTATTTTAGAACACCACTAGTTGTTGCGACAACCCATCAGTTATTAAAATTTTATCAAGCTTTTGATTTACTGATAGTGGATGAAGTAGATGCCTTTCCTTATGTTGATAATCCCAAGCTTTACCATGCTGTCAAGAATAGTGTAAAGGAGAATGGGCTGAGAATCTTTTTAACAGCGACTTCGACCGATGAGTTAGATAGGAAGGTTCGCATAGGAGAATTAAAACGATTGAGTTTGCCAAGACGATTTCATGGAAATCCGTTGATTATTCCTAAACCTGTCTGGTTATCGGATTTTAATCGCTACTTAGATAAGAATCGTTTGTCACCAAAGTTAAAGTCTTATATTGAGAAGCAGAGAAAGACAGGTTATCCGTTACTCATTTTTGCTTCAGAAATTAAGAAAGGAGGACAGTTAAAAGAAATCTTACAGGAGCAATTTCCAAATGAAAAAATTGGCTTTGTATCTTCTATCACAGAAGATCGATTAGAGCAAGTACAAGCTTTTCGAGATGGAGAACTGACAATACTTATCAGTACGACAATCTTGGAGCGTGGGGTTACCTTCCCTTGTGTGGATGTTTTCGTAGTAGAGGCCAATCATCGTCTGTTTACCAAGTCTAGTTTGATTCAGATTGGTGGGCGAGTTGGACGCAGCATGGATAGACCAACAGGAGATTTGCTTTTTTTCCATGATGGGTTAAATGCTTCAATCAAGAAGGCAATTAAGGAAATTCAGCAGATGAACAAGGAGGCGGGGCTATGAAGTGCTTATTGTGTGGGCAGACTATGAAGGCTGTTTTAACTTTTAGTAGTCTCTTACTTCTGAAGAATGATGATTCTTGTCTTTGTTCAGACTGTGATTCTACTTTCGAGAGGATTGGAGGAGAGTGTTGCCCAAACTGTATGAAAACAGGGTTGTCAACCAAGTGTCAAGATTGTCAGTTTTGGTGTAAAGAAGGAGTTGAGGTCAGTCATAGAGCGATTTTTACTTACAATCAAGCTATGAAGGATTTTTTCAGTCGGTATAAGTTTGACGGAGACTTCATTTTAAGAAAAGTTTTTTCTTCATTTTTAAGCGAGGAGTTGAAAAAGTACAAAGAGTACCAATTTGTAGTCATTCCATTAAGTAAGGAGAGATATGCTGATAGAGGATTTAATCAGGTTGAGGGCTTGGTCGATGCAGCGGGATTTAAGTACTTGGATTTGTTAGAGAAAAGAGAGGAGAGAGCTAGTTCTTCTAAAAATCGTTCAGAACGCTTGGGGACCGTACTTCCTTTCTTTATTAAAAGTGGAGTCACTATTCCTAAAAAAATCCTACTTATAGATGATATTTATACTACTGGAACAACTATAAATCGTGTGAAGAAACTGTTGGAAGAAGCTGGTGCTGAAGATGTAAAAACATTTTCCCTTGTAAGATGAGGAAAAAATTTGCAAAAATAAAATGAAAGCGTTATAATGAAATCAGAAAAACAAAAATGTTTAGAAAGAAGGTACTCATATGATTAAATATAGTATCCGTGGTGAAAACCTAGAAGTAACAGAAGCAATTCGTGATTATGTAGTTTCTAAACTCGAAAAGATCGAAAAGTATTTTCAAGCTGAACAAGAGTTGGATGCTCGAGTTAACTTGAAGGTGTATCGTGAAAAAACTGCTAAAGTGGAAGTAACGATTCCGCTTGGCTCAATTACTCTTCGTGCAGAAGATGTGTCTCAAGATATGTATGGTTCAATTGATCTTGTAACTGATAAAATTGAACGTCAGATTCGTAAAAATAAAACAAAAATCGAGCGTAAAAATAAAAACAAGGTAGCAACTAGTCAATTATTTACAGATGCTTTGGTGGAAGATCCAAATGTTGTTCAGTCTAGAGTTGTTCGTTCAAAACAAATTGATTTAAAACCAATGGATTTGGAAGAAGCTATTCTACAGATGGATTTGTTGGGACATGATTTCTTTATCTATGTGGATGTTGAAGATCAGACAACCAATGTGATTTATCGTCGTGAAGATGGCGAGATTGGCTTGTTAGAAGTTAAAGAATCTTAATTTCAATATGTGTAAAGGAAGGTTTACTGAATTGTAAACCTCCTTTTTCTTATAATTGATAGAATTACTGATTACACTTTTAAAAAGTCGCTTTTTGGTGGTTATTATGGTATAATGGGTGCCAAGAGGTTTGGAATGAAAAAATTTTATGTAAGTCCTATTTTCCCCTTAATATTAGGAATAGTGGCGTTCGGAGTGCTATCTGTGCAACTTGTTTTTGTAACGAATACACTGGTAACGCTATTTCTTTTGCTACTTATTTTGGGTTCATATAGTTTATTATTCATCCATCAGAGAGACTACTACTCAAGGAGTGAAGTAGAACAAATCCAGTATGTAAACCACCAAGCTGAAGAAAGTTTGACAACCTTGTTAGAACAGATGCCTGTCGGAGTTATTAAACTAGACTTATCGTCAGGTGAAGTTGAATGGTTCAATCCTTACGCTGAATTGATTTTGACGAATGAAGTGGGCGAGATTGATGTTGCATTAATTCAAACAATTATAAAGGCATCGGTAGGGAATCCAGGTTCTTATGCTACCTTGGGTGAGACCCGCTATTCGGTTCATATGGACAAGGTATCTGGAGTTCTTTATTTCTTTGATGTGTCTGGAGAATACGAAGCGACTGTTGAGTTAGTGACAAGTCGACCTGTGATTGGGATTGTTTCTGTTGACAACTATGATGATTTAGAAGATGAAACATCGGAGTCTGATATCAGTCATATTAATAGTTTTGTAGCCAATTTTGTTTCAGAATTTGCTGGGAAGCATGCCATGTTCTCTCGTCGAGTGAGTATGGACCGCTTTTATCTATTTACGGACTACACGGTGCTTGAGGGATTGATGAACGATAAATTTTCTGTTATTGATTCTTTCAGAGAAGAGTCTAAACAGAGACAGTTGCCCTTGACCTTAAGTATGGGATTTTCTTATGGTGATGGTAATCATGATGAAATCGGGAAAGTTGCATTGCTCAACTTGAACTTGGCTGAAGTGCGTGGTGGCGACCAAGTGGTTGTCAAGGAAAACGACGAAACGAAAAACCCAGTTTATTTTGGTGGTGGATCTGCTGCCTCCATCAAACGTACACGGACTCGTACGCGTGCTATGATGACGGCTATTTCAGATAAGATTCGTAGTGTAGATCAGGTTTTTGTAGTTGGTCACAAAAACCTTGATATGGATGCTTTGGGTTCTGCTGTAGGTATGCAGTTATTTGCTAATAATGTAACAGAAAATAGTTATGCTCTTTATGACGAAGAACAAATGTCGCCGGATATTGAACGAGCTGTTTCATTCTTAGAAAAAGAAGGAGTTACAAAGTTGTTGTCTGTTAAGGACGCAATGGGGATGGTGACCAATCGTTCTTTGTTGATTCTTGTAGACCATTCAAAGACCGCCTTAACTTTATCGAAAGAATTTTATGATTTATTTACCCAAACCATCGTCATCGATCACCACAGACGGGATCAGGATTTTCCAGATAATGCGGTTATTACTTATATCGAAAGTGGTGCAAGTAGTGCCAGTGAGTTGGTAACGGAATTGATTCAGTTCCAAAATTCTAAGAAAAATCGTCTGAGTCGTATGCAAGCAAGTGTTTTAATGGCTGGTATGATGCTGGATACTAAAAATTTCACCTCACGAGTGACTAGTCGGACATTTGATGTTGCTAGCTATCTCAGAACGCGCGGAAGTGATAGTATTGCTATCCAAGAAATCGCTGCGACAGATTTTGAAGAATATCGTGAGGTCAATGAACTGATTTTACAGGGGCGTAAATTAGGTTCAGATGTACTGATAGCAGAGGCTATGGACTCGAAATGCTATGATACAGTTGTTATTAGTAAGGCAGCAGATGCCATGTTAGCTATGTCAGGTATTGAAGCGAGTTTTGTTCTTGCGAAAAATACACAAGGCTTTATATCCATCTCAGCTCGGAGTCGTAGTAAACTGAATGTACAACGGATTATGGAAGAGCTGGGAGGTGGAGGCCACTTTAATTTGGCTGCAGCTCAAATTAAAGATTTAACCTTGTCAGAAGCAGGTGAAAAACTGACAGAAATTGTATTAAATGAAATAAAGGAAAAGGAGAAAGAAGAATGAAAGTAATCTTTTTAGCAGATGTTAAAGGAAAAGGTAAAAAAGGTGAAATTAAGGAAGTACCGACAGGGTATGCACAAAACTTTCTTATCAAAAAGAATCTAGCCAAAGAAGCGACTGCTCAAGCGGTAGGTGAGCTTCGTGGTAAACAAAAATCTGAAGAAAAAGCTCACGCTGAGATGATTGCAGAAGCAAAAGCAATTAAAGCCCAACTTGAAGCAGAAGAAACTGTTGTAGAATTTGTTGAAAAAGTTGGTCCAGATGGTCGTACCTTTGGTTCCATTACCAATAAGAAAATTGCAGAAGAGTTGCAAAAGCAATTTGGAATTAAGATTGATAAACGTCATATTCAAGTACAAGCTCCGATTCGAGCAGTTGGTTTGATTGATGTACCAGTGAAAATCTATCAAGATATTACAAGTGTGATCAATCTTCGTGTGAAGGAAGGATAAGTTTACACCTTCTTGACAAGATTGTAAAAGGAAGGGAAGTCTGATGGCAGAAGTAGAAGAGTTACGAGTACAACCTCAAGATATCTTAGCTGAGCAATCCGTTTTAGGGGCTATCTTTATTGACGAGAGTAAGCTTGTTTTTGTTCGAGAATATATTGAGTCTCGAGACTTTTTTAAGTATGCCCATCGTTTGATTTTCCAAGCTATGGTTGACTTATCCGATCGTGGCGATGCTATAGATGCAACAACGGTTCGTACCATTCTTGATAATCAAGGTGATTTACAGAATATTGGTGGCCTGTCTTACTTGGTTGAGATTGTCAATTCTGTGCCAACTTCTGCTAATGCGGAGTATTATGCTAAGATTGTTGCAGAAAAAGCAATGCTACGGCGATTAATCGCCAAGTTGACAGAGTCTGTCAATCAAGCTTACGAGGCTTCGCAACCAGCTGATGAAATCATTGCTCAGGCAGAAAAAGGGTTAATTGATGTCAGCGAAAATGCAAATCGAAGTGGATTTAAGAACATTCGAGATGTGTTGAATATCAACTTTGGGAATCTGGAAGCTCGCTCGCAACAAACGACCGATATTACAGGTATTGCGACAGGCTATCGTGACTTGGATCATATGACGACTGGTCTTCATGAGGAGGAGTTGATTATCTTAGCAGCTCGTCCGGCGGTTGGTAAGACAGCCTTTGCCTTGAATATTGCTCAGAATATTGGGACCAAGTTGGACAAAACAGTTGCTATTTTTTCACTGGAAATGGGTGCGGAAAGTCTAGTGGATCGTATGTTGGCGGCAGAAGGGTTGGTGGAATCGCATTCTATCCGTACGGGTCAATTGACTGATGAGGAATGGCAAAAGTATACCATTGCTCAAGGGAATCTAGCGAATGCCAGTATCTATATCGATGATACGCCAGGAATTCGGATTACAGAGATTCGTTCTCGTTCTCGTAAACTGGCTCAAGAAACGGGTAATCTTGGTTTGATTTTAATAGACTATTTGCAGCTTATCACGGGAACAGGTCGAGAAAATCGTCAACAAGAGGTTTCAGAAATTTCACGTCAGTTGAAAATTTTAGCTAAGGAACTGAAGGTTCCAGTAATCGCTCTAAGTCAGCTTTCTCGTGGTGTAGAACAACGTCAGGATAAGAGACCGGTCTTGTCTGATATTCGTGAATCTGGGTCTATTGAGCAGGACGCTGATATCGTAGCCTTTCTTTATCGCGACGATTACTATGAGCGTGGTGGTGAAGAAGAGGAAGGCATACCAAATAATAAGGTAGAAGTTATTATCGAGAAAAACCGTAGTGGAGCTCGTGGAACTGTGGAATTAATTTTCCAAAAAGAATACAATAAATTTTCAAGTATTTCAAAAAGGGAGGAAATAAGATGACAGATGCATTTACAGATGTAGCTAAGATGAAAAAAATTAAAGAGGAAATCAAGGCGCATGAGGGTCATGTAATTGAAATGACTTTGGAAAATGGACGTAAGCGCCAAAAAAATAGATTGGGTAAGCTAATTGAGGTTTATCCATCCCTATTTATCGTTGAATTTGGAAATGTTGAAGGAGATAAACAAGCTAATGTTTACGTTGAATCCTTTACTTACTCAGATATCCTTACAGAAAAGAATTTGATTCATTATCTGGACTAAAGTGAGAAATTTTCTCACTTTTTCTTTTTTCTCCGAATAGTTTAAGTGAAGGTAATCTTCAATTTATATTATTTTTCAAGGAGGAAGAATGAAAGTTTTACCATTCAAAGTAACAGAGACAGGATTTTCTTTGAGAAAATCAGTTAAAAAGGTTGTTCCTTTTTTAGCAGTAGGATTGATGCTAGTAGCGAGTGATAGTGTATATGCCTATTCTGGAGGAAATGGATCGATTGCGCGTGGGGATGATTATCCTACTTACTATAAAAATGGGAGTCAGGAAATTGATAAGTGGCGCATGTACTCTCGTCAGTGTACTTCATTTGCAGCCTTTCGCTTGAGTAGTGTCAATGGTTTTGAGATTCCAGGAGCTTATGGAAATGCGAATGAATGGGGCTATCGTGCTCGTCGTGAAGGCTATCGTGTAGATAGTGTACCAACGATTGGATCTATTGCTTGGTCTACTGCAGGAGGATATGGTCATGTTGCTTGGGTTTCAAATGTAATGGAGGATAATATAGAAATTGAGGAATACAACTATGGTTATACAGGATCCTACAATAAACGAATTATAAAAGCGAATACAATGGCAGGATTTATTCATTTTAAAGATTTGGATGGAGGGAATGTCGTAAGTAGTAGCAACGTATTCAATAGTCAACCTTTGTCTTCTTCAGGAGGAACACATTATTTTAAGAATAAGGCAGCTATTAAAAATCAACCTTTAGCTAGTGCAACTTCAATTGCCTATTATTCTCCAGGTGAGAGTGTTCATTATGATCAGGTACTTGAAAAAGATGGGTACAAGTGGTTGAGTTATATATCTTATAGTGGAAGTCGTCGTTATATTCAGTTAGAGGAGGTTGCGTCATCGCAGAATCAAACAGAAGTTAGTTCCAATGATGTTCTGACTGTTGGTTGGAAGAAAATAAATGGTAGTTGGTATCATTTCAAATCAAATGGCTCTAAATCAACAGGCTGGTTGAAGGATGGTTCTAGCTGGTATTATTTGAAATCATCTGGTGAAATGCAGACAGGTTGGTTAAAGGAAAATGGAGTGTGGTATTATCTGGATAGTTCAGGAGCAATGAAAACAGGATGGTATCAAGTCTCTGGTAAGTGGTATTATTCTTACTCTTCAGGTGCCTTAGCTGTCAATACGACGGTGGCTGGCTACAGAGTAAACAGTGATGGAGAACGAGTATAGAAAATGGGAGTAGGAAATTTTTCCTGCTCTTTTCTGTAAGCAGTTTTCTTGACTTTTTTTTTATTTTGCGCTATCATATGTCCATATAATATATGGGAGTCTGTGTACAGTCTGAGAGGAAGTGTTAAACTTCGACCGCACCTGATCTGGGTAATGCCAGCGTAGGGAACGATACTTAGTCTATTCTTGACCTTTTCCATATATGGTAAAGGTTTTTCTTTTTGTCAAAGGAAAACGAGAAGAGGAGGTTTTTATGAAAGCAAGCATTGCCTTGCAAGTTTTACCCCTAACACAGGGGATTGATCGGATAGCTGTTATCGATCAGGTCATTGCTTATCTGCAAGCTCAAGAAGTGACCATGGTGGTGACACCATTTGAAACGGTCTTGGAAGGGGAGTTTGATGAGCTTATGCGCATTCTCAAAGAAGCGCTAGAGGTGGCAGGGCAGGAGGCAGATAATGTCTTTGCCAATGTCAAAATAAATGTAGGAGAGATTTTAAGTATTGATGAGAAACTTGAAAAGTATACTGAGACGACACATTAGTCTATTGGTCTTTCTGGGAGTCTTGTCAATCTGGCAGTTAGCAGGTTTTCTTAAACTTCTCCCCAAGTTTATCCTGCCGACACCTCTTGAAATTCTTCAGGCCTTTGTTCGTGACAGAGAATTTCTCTGGCACCATAGCTGGGCGACCTTGAGAGTGGCTTTATTGGGACTGATTTTGGGAGTCTTGATTGCCTGTCTCATGGCTGTACTTATGGATAGTTTGACTTGGCTCAATGACCTGATTTACCCTATGATGGTGGTTGTTCAGACTATTCCGACCATTGCCATAGCCCCTATTCTGGTCTTGTGGCTAGGTTATGGGATTTTGCCCAAGATTGTCTTGATTATCTTAACGACAACCTTTCCTATCATCGTCAGCATTTTGGACGGTTTTAGGCATTGTGACAAGGATATGCTGACCTTGTTTAGTCTTATGCGGGCCAAGCCTTGGCAAATTATGTGGCATTTTAAAATCCCAGTCAGCCTGCCTTACTTTTATGCAGGTCTGAGGGTCAGTGTCTCCTACGCTTTTATCACAACAGTAGTATCTGAGTGGTTGGGAGGCTTTGAAGGACTAGGTGTTTACATGATTCAGTCCAAGAAACTGTTTCAGTATGATACCATGTTCGCGATTATTATTCTGGTATCGATTATCAGTCTGCTGGGTATGAAGTTGGTCGATATTAGTGAAAAATATGTTATTAAATGGAAACGTTCGTAGAATAAGAATGTTTCTGAAAAAGAAAAGAGGAAATTGAAATGAAGAAAACATGGAAAGTGTTTTTAACTGTTTTAACAGCTCTTGTAGCTGTTGTGCTTGTGGCCTGTGGTCAAGGAACTGCTTCTAAGGATAACAAAGAGGCAGAACTTAAGAAAATTGACTTTATCCTAGACTGGACACCAAATACTAACCACACAGGACTTTATGTTGCCAAGGAAAAAGGTTATTTCAAAGAAGCTGGAGTGGATGTTGATTTGAAATTGCCACCAGAAGAAAGTTCTTCTGATTTGGTTATCAATGGTAAGGCACCATTTGCAGTGTATTTCCAAGACTACATGGCTAAAAAATTGGAAAAAGGAGCAGGTATTACTGCCGTTGCAGCTATTGTTGAACACAATACATCAGGAATTATCTCTCGTAAATCTGACAATGTAGCTAGTCCAAAGGACTTGGTTGGTAAGAAATACGGAACTTGGAATGACCCAACTGAACTTGCTATGTTGAAAACATTGGTAGAATCACAAGGCGGAGATTTTGAAAAAGTTGAAAAAGTACCAAACAACGACTCAAACTCTATCACACCGATTGCTAATGGAGTATTTGATACTGCATGGATCTACTATGGATGGGATGGAATTCTTGCTAAATCTCAAGGTGTAGATGCTAACTTCATGTACTTGAAAGACTACGTTAAAGAATTTGACTACTACTCACCAGTTATCATCGCAAACAACGACTATTTGAAAGACAACAAAGAAGAAGCTCGTAAAGTTATCCAAGCTATCAAAAAAGGCTACCAATATGCTATGGAGCATCCAGAGGAAGCAGCTGATATCCTCATCAAAAATGCACCTGAACTCAAGGAAAAACGCGACTTTGTTATCGAATCTCAAAAATACTTGTCAAAAGAATACGCAAGCGACAAGGAAAAATGGGGTCAATTTGACGCAGCTCGCTGGAATGCCTTCTACAAATGGGATAAAGAAAATGGTATCCTTAAAGAAGACTTGACAGACAAAGGCTTCACTAATGAATTTGTGAAATAATGACAGAAATTAGACTAGAACACGTCAGTTATGCCTATGGTCAGGAGAGGATTTTAGAGGATATCAACCTACAGGTGACTTCAGGTGAAGTGGTTTCTATTCTAGGTCCAAGTGGTGTTGGAAAGACCACCCTCTTTAATCTAATCGCTGGGATTTTAGAAGTTCAGTCAGGGAGAATTGTCCTTGATGGTGAAGAAAACCCCAAGGGGCGCGTGAGTTATATGTTGCAAAAGGATCTGCTCTTGGAGCACAAGACGGTGCTTGGTAATATCATTCTGCCCCTCTTGATTCAAAAGGTGGATAAGGCAGAAGCTATTGCTCGCGCAGATGAAATTCTTGCGACATTTCAGTTGACAGCTGTAAGAGATAAATACCCTCATGAACTCAGTGGAGGGATGCGCCAGCGTGTAGCCTTACTCAGGACCTATCTTTTCGGGCACAAGCTCTTTCTCTTAGATGAAGCCTTTAGTGCCTTGGATGAGATGACCAAGATGGAACTCCACGCTTGGTACCTTGAAATTCACAAGCAGTTGCACCTGACAACATTGATTATTACTCATAGTATCGAGGAGGCCCTCAATCTCAGCGACCGCATCTATATCTTGAAAAATCGCCCTGGGCAGATTGTTTCAGAAATTAAACTAGATTGGTCTGAAGATGAGGACAAGGAAGTTCAAAAGATTGCCTACAAACGTCAAATTTTGGCAGAATTAGGCTTAGATAAGTAGAAAAATAGGGAGTTGGTGAAGATTATCCTTTACCAGCGCCCTTTTTCTTTTAAAAATGAGAAAATTTCGGTATAATAGTCAATTATACCGAAATCATTCTATAATCGTTGATACATAAGGGTTTTATGTATCGCTGTTTTAATTTTGTGGACTTTTTTAAGAACTTTTTATTTTTTCGAGGGCAGTTTCAAAGAATGAGACTGCTCTTTTTTGGTTTTCTTTTGATAAATGGCTGTAAGTGTCCATAGTTACAGATATTTTTGCATGGCCAAGCCGTGTCTGTATTTCCTTGTATGGCAGGCCAGCATTAAGCAAGATACTAGCGTGAGTGTGGCGGAAAGCATGAAAGCCTAAATCAGTACAGTTAGCGCTTTTTAAGTGCTTATGTAGGCGATAATCAACCTTTCGAGTATTGACATAGTTGTCAAAGCTATCAGAGAATACTTTCTCATAGGTTAAGCCAATGTTTCTACCGTTTTCTGCTTGTCTTGCTCGATAGAGACGAAGCATGAGCACCGTTTTATGATCGATATCTAGAACTCTATAGCTTGATTTTGTCTTAGGAGTGTTTACCTGGTTTAAAATGTTGAGTGTTTTGTTAATATCGATCGTTCCGTTCTGCAGATCAATATCAGACCATTCTAGGGCCAGACATTCACGGATGCGCAGTCCAGTAGCTAGGAGCGTTTTATAAAGCACAGTATCATAGAAATTGATAAAGGTATTCTCCAGGTTATCGAGATAGGAGAGGAAGTTTTTAAGTTCCTGATCTTGAAAGTATTTAATTTCTTGCTTATCTCTTGTTATCTTTCTAGGAATGACAACATCACGAGCAGGGTTATTATCCAATGCCTGGATAGAAACTCCATACTGTAGAATACGTTTATTTAAGGCGTGAAGGTGATTGTATTCTTTATACCCCGTTCCGTCCTGATTGTACTCATCCGCCCACTTATTTACCTGAGTTTGGATAATAACAGGAGTAAGTTTATCTAGTTTGTAAGTACCAAATGAGGGCAAGAGGTAATTATTTAAGCAGCCTTTTATCTTTATCTGCGTGTTAGTTTTTATGGTATGCTGGTAGGTTTGCCAAAATAAGTCCACAAGTTCGCTATAGGTTGTTATATGTGAGCGTTGTTTCCGTGTCGAGCCGTTTTTCTCAAATTCTACCTTAACCTGGGTGGCCTTGTTTCTGAGTTCTTTCTTTGTTCGTGCTGATATGGTAGTCTTGACCTTCTTACCAGTTACAGAATCGATACCAAGATAGATACTGGAGCGGTAGACTGCTGATCCGTCTTTTTTCGTGTGTTGTGTAATTTTCATGGTTTTAACTCCTTTTCCATCAGCAGGCAAGCAATTAGAAAAGGTTTTGAGTTTATACCATGCGAGGAGCTACGAGAACCCCTCTATTTTCGATTTTAAGCAGTCAGACGGTAAATAAATACCAGAGTATGAAACAAGGCGGATATGGGGCTTATATGAGCAATAGAAAAAGTGTATCAACTAAAAAGCTGATACACTTATTTTCTTGTTGTAACCCTGACCTATATAGAGATACAGGCATAGAGCAGTGTAACCCAAAAGGGTTTCTTTTACGATTAAGAAATATAATATCACTTTTTAGAAATTTTTACAAGTGTTTTAACAAAATTTATGTAGATTTCTACAATTTTCGGATTTTGTTTGTAGTAATATTCATGTTTTTTAGCACGTTTTGCAATTTTGATAAATTCTTTAAAACGCTGTTTTCCTAGTGCTTTACTACAATATTCACGATGCAATACTACGAGGGAAAATATATCATGTATTTTACGATATTTTATAATATCCCGAGAGATATTAAGCATAGAAGCAAGAGAAGTAATAGAACTTGAAGGGGATAGTGTTTGCTCTAACACATCCACCAGTATAACATTGCTATGGGCGCAAGCATTACGAATATGGCGAGCATATTTCCCTAACTGCTTCGCTTTTTTTAGCCGTTTATTACTTGGATATTTATCACAGTACATTTCAACCAAGTAGCATAGATTCCCAAAGTCCATGACTTCAATCAATACCCATATAGGGATATCATTTTTATGTTTGATATAAACGTTTTTTAGGTAATGATTTTTTGATAAAGCGTTTTTAGTATTTGTAAACCCTATAGGATTATAGACAGCATAATCCTTTACTATATCGTATCCATCAACTTTTGGATTTTTCGTTATAACATCCATTAGAGCAGTTTTGATACTATGTTCAACGTCGAGACAAATATCCATTAGGAAGTAACGTATCTGCATATCAATTACAGCCAGGTCAGCTAACGTCGCAAATTCTATATTATATTTACCATCTATTTTATTGAAAAGTTTTCGATAGCTCGATATTTTATAGTAGTAGTTCCGTGTTTGTAATATATCTTTGGCAGTGTTCTGATCAAAAATATTGAACAGAATACCATTTGCGGCCATCTTATCTATCAATGCTTGGTAGCTTAAGAGTTGCTTTCTTTTATCGTTCATTATTCTCCTTTCTGTTAATCAAACCTTCAAATTCCCTCCATTTTCGCACATAATACCTGAAAAATCAGACTATTATTGGCGGAGATAGGTTTTAGATAATCTTCTCAAAAACCATTGTGGCTTGGATACGGTCGCCACCGCCTAGTCCTTTGCTTCCACCATTGGCGGTTGTGATTGTATGCAGGCGATAACCTTTTGAAGCTTGTTTATTGATAACGTCTTCTAATTCTGTAAGGTTTCCTGATCCAGTGCCGAAAAACTTTTCTTTCAAAGTTACCTGAAGGACAACGTAGTGTAGTCCATTTACTCCAGAAGCGGTAGAAAAACTACCTTCTTGTTTTACAGTATCAAAAAATCCCATGGGGGTTACTCCTTTTCGTTGTCTCTCTCAGATAGTTTTTGAACTAAATCAAAAGCTATTTTTTTATCATAGTCATTTAAAGAAATATAGTTGATTAAAATATCTGCAAAATTTGTATTGTTCTCTTTATCAGCATTTATTAGTTCTTCAATTGTAAACATATACGATGGGATATGATTAAGCAATCCTTTTCCAAAATTGTTATACTTTACAGGATTATTTATATGTTCTTCAACGTTTTTATATGCTGAACCAAGTTCATTTATTTTTTCAATATCTATATCATTGAGTAATTTTTTAAATTCGTTACTTTGGATTATTTTTAAAATATTTTGTTTATCTTCAAGTCCTAATAAGTAAGCAACATTTACTCCGAAGTAGTCAGCAAGCTGTCGAGCTTTTTCTGGCTTGATTTGACTTTCTCCGTTTTCCCATTTTTGGTATCCTCTACGGGTCACACCCATAACTTTAGCGACGTCCTCTTGAGTGTCGCCTTTTTTTTGTCTCAACTCTTTTAATCTGTTCATGTATATTACCTCATTTTAATTATATCACAAAACAACAAAAAGCTAACAAAAAATTCACTTTTTGTTATTTTGTTGTTGACAACTAACAAAAAATACGCTACAATACAACCAAGCTAACAAACAGTTAGCAAAAGAAAGGGGGAATTTTATTGCTTATTACCTCAACACAAGCAAAAGCGATTCGCCGAAAGCAAGCTGATAAGAAATTGACTGCTAAGCAAGCAGGCGAAGAAATCGGAGTTACACAAGTTACCTATCGAAAAATTCGAGACGGTGGCGAAGTCAAGCCGAGCATTTACCAAAAAGCCATGGAATGGCTTGCTGAAGATTACTAGAAAGGGGCATAAGACAGAGTCTAGAAATATTTTGCTTGCTACCTATGGCAGTATCAAGGGTTTGTAGGGGTTTATTCTCTCCTAAATTTTCCCTACCTCAATGATTTACTTTGGTACTGTTTTAGGTGGCAAGCACTGACAAAAGAAGAAAGGAGCGAACCAATGGAACTGGTTTACATGGACGGCAAGAAAGAGCCGTATACTACGAGCGAGATTATCGCTGAATGTGCTGAAGTACAGCACCATACTATTACACGCTTAGTCAGAGATAATAAAGCTGATTTTGAAGCGTTGGGAATACTTGGATTTAAAATCCATAAATTAGATAAGAGAGGGCAACCGAAAAAAATCTATCTTCTGAATGAGCAACAGGCAACCTTGCTGATCACTTATCTAAAGAATACCGAACCAGTACGGCAATTCAAAATGAACCTAGTCAAAGCATTCTTTGAAATGCGTGATGAACTTTCTAAACGCTATCTTCAAAGGGAACTGGAAAAGCCAAAGCGCAAGACCTTAACCGAAGCTATTCAAACATGGGAGAAAGCCCCCAAGCATGCCTATAGCACCCTGACAAACTTACTACTAAAGGGAGTGACAGGGAAGAATAAAGCGCAACTCATGAAGGAGCGAGAAAGTAAGAACGGTATTGATGGCTTGACAAGTGCAGAACTGACAAACTATCAGCGTTTGGAAGATATGGCAATAGCGATGATTAACTTGAATAGGGGATATTCAGAAATTAAGGAATTAATTTTTAAAGTATAGGAGTATAGAAAATGGAAAATGAATTTAAGACAGTTACAAATGCCAAAGGGTTAGAAATTCCTAAGTATTCCAAGGATTTTAAAAAGCTAGTTGAGAAAGACAGACAACTAGCCGAATATCTTTGTATGAACTACGAGGATTTGGACAGTGAAGACCTGGGCGCATTTCTTGAAACGGTAGAGCAGGGGTTCAGCTGGATTCTGGATCTTATCGAAAGTAAAGACTTGCTTTATAAACCAAAGTCAGGTAGTAATTATGCAAAAAGAAAATAAAAAAATCACTTGCTCAAATTTTAGACGAGGCGAGCAAGCGACAAGATTAATGATATAGAAATTTTTTCTATGCTCTGATTATAGCAAAAAATATCTATTCTATCAAATATCTAAAGAAAAACCGAAGAGCAGGCAAGCAATTAGAAAAGGTTTTGAAATCAAGCGCTGACAGGGTGATTCTAAGGCCTTGTTTAGCTGAAAGATGGGTAATTACTCACGAAACACCGCTACAAGCGTTCGCCAACTTGGGGCAATCGCCCAGCGTTTGGAGTGGTGAAGCATACCATATAGAAAACAGGCAAGAAAAAGGACAAGGAAAGGCTAATGGAGAAAAATATGACTCTAGACCTAGATAACATGACACGATCAGAATTTGATAAGCTAATGACTAAAATCAAGGATAGAAATCCGAAACTCTTTCAGTTCATCATTGACTTTTTAGATGATAAAGTAACTCCAGAAGAGGTGTACGACTTTCTGAAGATGGAGCGAAGCTATCAAGTAAATTATATCAAGAATTACAAAGCGAGGGCATAGCATGAATGAACTAGATTTAAGCAATACACAGGCGCTTATTTTTACCGTGATATTGGTTGGCTTTCTCATGTGTCTAAACCACCGAGACCGCAAAAAAAGCGCCCAAATCGAGCGAGAAAGTACACAGACGATAGAAACAATTAGCGAGGGTTTAAGCCCTGATTATGGGCGATATATTCAGCTTGCAGGGGTTAAACCATGGGGGTACTAAGATGTTTGAAAAAATGATTGAAGATTTAAAATCTAAGATTTTGGAAGCAGTGGAACGGTATTTAAAAAATCATGAGAAAGTACCTCAAAAAAGATTAGATTTAATCAGCAAGGTGGAACTAAAGGAAGAACTAGGCATAGGAGATAAAACCTTGACAAAATGGGAAGGTGCAGGATTACCACAGTATATACCGCCTATTGAAGATACTAGAAAAGCGTATTATAAAATCTCAGATGTTTTAAAGTTTTTGGGGGTAGATGATGGCAAAGACTAAAATATATTTTTGGTTAAAAGTTGATAAGAAGTTTTTTGATAACCTTTTTATTAAGCGACTTAAAAATATGCCTGGTGGCTACACTATGACAGTGATTTATATCCGCCTTATGTTGGAAAGTTTAGAAGATGACTGCATTTTGTACTATGAAGGATATTTTGATAGTTTGGTACAGGAATTAGCTTTAAAACTGGATGTTTCTGAAGATGATATAAATATGACAGTTGCATATTTTACAAGATGTGGACTGATTCAGATTGATGATGATGGCCATGCTACATTATCGCAAGCAAAAGCCATGGTTGAGAGTGAAACAAACTGGTCTAAATATAAACGTGAACAGCGAAAACAAGCCCCAAATGTGGCAAGATTGGAAAATGTCCAAAATAGTTGGACATTTTCCAACTTGTGTCCAACAGAGATAGAGAAAGAGAATAGAGTTAATAGTAAGAGTAATAATTTATATTTAGATAATATATTGTCGGGAAATCCCGACTTCACTTTTCCTACTTGGCTTGAAGAAACAGCTATAAAAGATTTAGAGAAAACAAAACATAAAGAACTTTGGATTCCTATTGCTTATCTGAATCAAGTAGCTAATAAGCGATATAAGTTTGTTGACAAGACTAAAAGGCTTTTACTAGCACGATTCAAAGAAGGCTATACACTTGAAGATTTTAAACAGGTGATAGATATTAAAACGGCAGAATGGAAGGATAGTCCTGAATTTTCTAAATATCTGAGACCTGAAACACTTTTCGGATCTAAGTTTGACGGTTATTTGAACCAAAAGCCTAAAACCATAAAAGGGAAGTCTGAAGATAACTTCCCAGACCTACCATTTTAGGAGTTGCACAGATGAAGGAACAATTTAAAGAATTTAATAATAGAAAAATATCGGATAAAGTTTGCGATATTCACCAGGTAAATTATTGGGAAATTTCTGTACCAGTGTTAGGGGGTTCAGAAAGAAAAGTACAAGCATTTTGTCCGGAGTGCGTGAAGGGAGAGATTAAACAGAAAGAGAAAGACCTATTGCAGCAGTTCGAGGACAGGCAAGCTTACTTTAAAACTTATGATGTCTTAATGCGTGATAGTACGATTCCTAACGAGTTGAAAGGAGCGACATTTGATAATTTCTTTGTTAAGACGACAGAGGAGCGTCAGATGTTAGAGTTTGTAAAGGGGCAAGCCCAGAAGTACCTTGCAGGTATGACAGGAAATACTTTAATCAGCGGTAGCACAGGAATAGGAAAAAGTCATTTATCTCTTGCCCTGGCCAAAGAAATCAATGAGAGCTTCAGAGAGAAGAACGAGCCTAAGAGTGTCTTGTTTGTCAGCTTAACCGAGATTATCAAGCAGATAAAAGAAGGCTGGGCTTATGGCAGAAATGCAAACTTAACAGAGTATGAGGCGGTTAAAAAGCTTGTTGATGTTGATTTTCTAATCATTGATGACCTGGGGGCAAAAAATGGGACGGTAACCCCTAAGAGCGATTGGGAACAGGATTTCTTGTTTGATATTATCAATAATCGAGAAACTACGATTTTCAACACGAACCTAGATAGTAGTGAACTGCGGACGGTATACAATGCTAGAAATTCAAGTAGAATTTTGAAAGGTTTAGAAGGGAACACTTTCAAGGCTTTCACGATCAAAGATAAGAGATATACTATAAACACAGTGAGGGGAGAATATCAATGAATGATGATAAAATGCGATTTGCAACAGAAAAAGGCTTTGTTGTCTACGAAAAATGTGGTATAATAGAGATAGAAAAAGTTCCAAGTTTTGGAGAAATTACTTTATTCTATTCAGATGGGAAATTTACTCATCTAGTCAAAAAAGAAACTAAAAAATAAGTCTATTGAGAACAACTCAGGGACATACCGTAAGCGTATAATGCTAGTGGTATGTCCCTTTTTGTTTGCATAGAAAGGGGGTGAGTATTATGGCAGGAGATACTTCTTTAGGGTATGTGGTAGCCAATAAGTTTTCTATGGATCCAGATAAAAGACAGAAAATCTTTTCTCAGTGTAAAAAAGAAGGTGATAGCTTAGAACAACGGAAACAAGAAATACTAGAGAAATATGCTAACAAACAAGACAAACCAAAATCTAGAAAAAATGATTCTAAAGGCTCGGAGAGTCATAAAAGAAAAACTAAGAGCAAAGAATTTTAGAAAAAATTATAAACAACGAGGAGCAATAAAAAGATAAAGGAGGGTAAAATGAGTCTAACGAGTGATCTAGCAAATGAAATTGCTAAAACTTTGGAAGCTTATTCTGAAGAAGTTGAAGAACAGATAGATTTAATTGCTGAAGAGGTTACAAATGAAGCAGTGAATGAATTGAAACAAACAAGTCCTAAAAGATATGGGAAATATGCGAAAAATTGGCGCTTTAAGAAAAATTCTAAAGGTTCTTTTGTAATCTATAATGCAGATCCAACATATAGATTAACTCATTTATTAGAACATGGACATGTATTAAGAAATGGGGGACGTAGCAAGGCAATTCCTCATATAAAACCAGTCGAGGAAAAAGTAAAAGAAAAATTTGAACAAAGAATAAAAAATCTAGGTAAATAATCTTGTAAGATAAAGGAGCAAAAAAATGACAACTAACTTAGTTAAACAAAAAGAATATCTAGAAGCTTATATCCGAAGTACAGGTTATAACACTAGAGGGATGAACGTAGAAAATAATCATGTACTCATTGAAAAACCAATCCTTGATAGTTACGAGGATGAACATCAACGTAAAGAACTGGTTGATTTAGTAAATGTTATTGAGACTCGTACCCGTGGTGGGAAGTATGAAGTAACTGACTTTGAATCTGATTCATTACAAGAAGTTCGCGAAAATTCGGTTGAGAGAACAGAAGCAGATAAAAAGAAAACTATCAGCGTTGATTACTTAGTTAAATTATTCAGTGGGAAACTTGATTTTTCACAGGAACAATTAGATGATGGCCAATATAATTTAACGGATTTTCTTGGTAAGAAGATTATTAAATTAAAACGTAGAACACGAAATAGAGAGATTGGGAAAATTCTCCAAACTGCGAAAGTGCAGACTGCTACAAGTATGGACGACTTGAAATCTATTGTTTCTTTAATCAATCCAGAGCGCAATGTATCTATGGTTATTAGTCAATCACTATTTAGTGTCTTAGAAAAAATGAAAGACACTTCAGGAAATTATCTTCTTAAAGTTGATAAAGAGGCAGGGACAAGTGAAACATTCTTTGTAGATAACTTTTTAATTGTAGATGATACAACATTAGGGAATAAAGGTGACAAAAAAGGTTTTATCGGAGATCTAGAAAACTTTGTTACTTTGTTTGATCGCAAGAAAGATACACTTAGTTGGGTGAATGCGAATGACTATTTTGGGAAACGGTTGATTTTACATACCCGATTTGATGTAAAAAAAGTTGAAGAAGATTGTGGTTACCTTATTCAATGGAACTAGGAGAAAGAAATGGATAAAGAAAAAGTATTTTTATTACTAGAAGAGCTAAATGATAAAAAGAATAAAATAAGAGGAGCAAGAGAAAAGCTAGATAAAAAAAGAAAAAACATCGTAAGGAAGCAAGATGTTTCGTTTGATAATATCGATGAATTTTTATCTAATAACTCCGAAACTATAGAGCAGCTTGAAAGAATGGAAGAATCTATTAAATTACTGGAGAAACAATTTGAAAACGATGAATGGGAATTAAGTTCGGCTCTTTTTGAATATATTTTTAAAGAAACTAAGCGCCAGGCAGAAAATAAGAATGTTTATAAGCGTTACCAGAAAAAACTTAAACAGATTCTAAATGCTTTTGATGAGATTCAAAATTTGAAAAAAGAAGTTGAAGAAATAAACAATAGTGTAGTAAAAGAATTAAGTCAGAAATATCAGTTGTCGCGGTATCGAACTGAAGTATACCCACATACTATTTTACCTTTCTTCTTAGAATCTCCAAAGGACTACCATAAAGCTAAAGAGTATCTAGAAAATAATTGATTCTTTAAACAAGGCTAATAATATTCTGAATGATTAAAAGAAGTATTACTAGCCTTTGTTTTTTAACTTTACTAAGTTTCACATAACAAAGTAAGCATAAACTGAAAAGAAGTAATAGCTTGAAAGCAAGGTATATCAGGGGTTTACAGAATGGAGTGAGTTTCACAGAATGTAAGATAAGAGAAACTGGGGAATAAATTAGAGGGATATCTCTTTAGATTGTCATATTGAAGAGTTGTCAAACTTAAAACAATGATACCTGGTAAGTGGAGTGTTGAAAGGCTTTTAAGCTTTTGTCAGTTTGACAGAATGCAGGATAAGAAAATTTTAAAATTGAAGTGGAGGTACTTGACTATGTATGAACTGAGTAACAGAGACCTGGACGGGATAGATATTGAGTTAGGACGATATAGAACGATTGCTAATAAAATTTATTTGAGAAGACAAGAACTGATACATAATAAGAAACATAGCACTGAAGATTATACTGGTGGGAAAGGAAAGACAGTATATAGTCCTACTGAAGCAACCATCATTAGAATTGAAGAAGATTTAACCTTAAGATATCTGGAAGGTTTTAAATTAATTGTAGATACCTTGATGGAAAATCTGATTGATACTGATCTAGTCATCTTTAAAATGAGATTTTTAGAAGCTGGTGTGACTTGGGAAGACGTGGCAGAGAAACTAAATAAAACTACCCGTTATATAAATAGCCGTAGAAAGGTAATCGCTAAAAGATTTATAGAACTGAAAGGATATTGACTCCCCCCCACTTTGAAAAAATTTTTTTGAATACTTTGGGAACCGGTGAAGGGAACTTTTTCCAAGTCGGAGACCTCCAGACAAAAAGGGGATAAAAACTAATATATTTAGGATGAAAGGCTTACTTTTAAGAAAAAATTATAGAAATCTTCAAATAAATTGTTTTAAGGGATGTATTCTAATTGGCAGCCCTGAAAATAAAAAAAGATTGACATCTAAGTTTTAATGTTTTATACTATGAGTGAAGTTACTATTTGAAATAGATAGAAACAAAATTCTTGAACATGTAAATTGCTCAGATAAAACAAATTGCTCAGATAAAACAAATTGCTCAGATAAAACAAATTGCTCAGATAAAACGAATTGCTTAGATAAAACAATAATATAAATTGCTGAATTTAACCTTGATTACTATTTTCAAGATAACTTCTATTTTAAGTGCTTCAAACTAAACAATGGAATAATTTCCATGTTTAAATTTTTTGACAATAAAGGAGCAATTTCTATGCTTAATTTTATTAAAATACTTGCAGTTTTAGTGTTAGTTTATATTTTATTCCTTCTTGCCTTGGGTGTGCCCATTTCGTTAATTTTTGCATTATCGATTTTATTATTTATTGTCACATTTGTAATCATTATAACTGTGGTTATTCTAGTGATTAAAGATAAGATGAAGCGTAACAACTAACATTTTCTTCCCTCAGAAATTATCTGAGGGTTTTTCTTTGTGTCTTATGGCTATGCTGTGGAAGATATGCTATAATATTACCAGGTAATAAAAAAGCACGTCTGACCGTGCTAGTTTCTTGCCTGCTGAACTCATCAATATTATGCCCTTTTTAGGGCTCTTTTTTGTGGACTTTTTTTAGGAACTTTCAAGAAAAACTAAGGCGATTTAATGCCTAAATATTTTTAAAGAAAGTCAGTATTTTCAAGGGCTGAGCTCTAAAAATTTGACTTATAGAGTGTTAAATGATAGTATAGTCAAAGATAGTCAAGGTTCAAAGAGAGAGGTGGGTTTGTAATGAGATTTAAAAATACATCGGATCATATTGAGGCCTACATCAAGGCGATTTTAGATCAATCTGGAATTGTGGAGTTGCAACGGAGTCAGTTGGCAGATACTTTTCAGGTTGTTCCTAGTCAGATTAACTATGTGATCAAGACACGCTTTACGGAAAGTAGAGGCTACTTGGTTGAAAGTAAGCGTGGTGGCGGAGGCTACATTCGTATAGGACGGATTGAGTTTTCTAGTCATCATGAAATGCTCCGAGAGCTACTTTATTCGATTGGCGAGCGGGTCAGTCAAGAAATTTATGAGGATATTCTACAGCTTTTGGTTGAGCAGGAATTGATGACCAAGCAGGAGATGAATTTGCTAGTATCAGTAGCTTTGGATCGCGTTTTAGGAGAAGAAGCTCCAGTTGTTCGTGCTAATATGCTACGACAGGTCATACAAGAGGTAGATAGAAAAGGGAAGTAAGATGAACTATTCAAAAGCATTGAATGAATGTATCGAAAGTGCCTACATGGTGGCTGGCCATTTTGGAGCTCGTTACCTAGAGTCTTGGCACTTGTTGATTGCCATGTCCAATCACAGTTATAGTGTGGCAGGGGCAACTTTAAATGATTATCCATATGAGATGGACCGTTTAGAAGAAGTAGCTTTGGAACTGACTGAAACGGACTATAGCCAGGATGAAACCTTTACGGAATTGCCGTTCTCCCATCGTTTGCAGGTTCTTTTTGACGAAGCAGAGTATGTAGCGTCAGTGGTCCATGCTAAGGTGCTAGGGACGGAGCACGTCCTCTATGCGATCTTGCATGATGGCAATGCCTTGGCTACTCGTATCTTGGAGAGAGCTGGTTTTTCTTATGAAGATAAGAAAGATCAGGTCAAGATTGCTGCCCTACGTCGAAATCTAGAAGAACGTGCAGGCTGGACTCGTGAAGACCTCAAGGCTCTACGCCAACGCCATCGTACAGTGGCTGACAAGCAAAATTCTATGGCTAATATGATGGGGATGCCCCAGACTCCGAGTGGTGGTCTCGAGGACTATACGCATGATTTGACAGAGCAAGCGCGTTCTGGCAAGTTAGAACCAGTCATCGGTCGGGATAAGGAAATCTCGCGTATGATTCAAATTTTGAGCCGTAAAACCAAGAATAATCCTGTTTTGGTTGGGGATGCTGGTGTCGGGAAAACAGCCTTGGCGCTTGGGCTCGCTCAGCGTATTGCTAGTGGAGATGTACCTGCGGAAATGGCTAAGATGCGCGTGTTAGAGCTTGATTTGATGAATGTCGTTGCAGGTACACGTTTCCGTGGTGACTTTGAAGAACGCATGAACAATATCATCAAGGATATTGAAGAAGATGGCCAAGTCATCCTCTTTATCGATGAACTTCATACCATCATGGGTTCTGGTAGTGGGATTGACTCAACTCTAGATGCGGCCAATATCTTGAAGCCAGCCTTGGCGCGTGGAACCTTGAGAACAGTTGGTGCGACCACTCAGGAAGAATATCAAAAACACATCGAAAAAGATGCGGCCCTTTCTCGTCGTTTCGCCAAAGTGACGATTGAAGAGCCAAGTGTTACAGACAGCATGACCATTTTACAAGGCTTGAAGGCGACTTATGAGAAACATCACCGTGTGCAAATCACAGATGAAGCGGTCGAAACAGCCGTTAAGATGGCCCATCGTTACTTGACTAGCCGTCACTTGCCAGACTCTGCTATCGACCTCTTAGATGAAGCAGCAGCAACAGTGCAAAATAAGGCTAAGCATGTAAAAGCAGACGATTCAGGTTTGAGTCCAGCTGACAAGGCCTTGATGGATGGTAAGTGGAAACAGGCAGCTCAGCTAATCGCAAAAGAAGACGAAGTGCCTGTCTATAAAGACTTGGTGACAGAGTCTGATATTTTGACCACCTTGAGTCGCTTGTCAGGTATCCCAGTCCAAAAATTGACCCAAACGGATGCCAAGAAATACCTGAATCTGGAAGCTGAACTGCACAAACGTGTCATCGGTCAAGATCAAGCAGTTTCAAGCATTAGTCGTGCGATTCGCCGCAATCAGTCAGTGATTCGCAGTCACAAGCGTCCGATTGGCTCCTTTATGTTCCTAGGGCCTACGGGTGTCGGAAAAACTGAATTAGCCAAGGCTCTGGCAGAAGTTCTTTTTGACGACGAATCAGCTCTTATCCGCTTTGATATGAGTGAGTATATGGAGAAATTCGCAGCCAGCCGTCTCAATGGAGCTCCTCCGGGCTATGTGGGCTACGAAGAAGGTGGGGAGTTGACCGAGAAGGTTCGCAACAAACCCTATTCCGTTCTCCTATTTGACGAGGTAGAGAAGGCCCATCCAGACATCTTTAATGTTCTTTTGCAGGTCTTGGATGACGGTGTCTTGACCGATAGCAAGGGCCGCAAGGTTGACTTTTCAAATACCATTATCATCATGACGTCAAATCTTGGTGCGACAGCCCTTCGTGATGACAAGACTGTCGGATTTGGGGCAAAGGACATTCGTTTTGACCAGGAAAATATGGAAAAACGCATGTTTGAAGAGCTGAAAAAAGCTTATAGACCTGAGTTTATCAACCGTATTGATGAAAAGGTGGTCTTCCATAGCCTTTCTAGCGACCATATGCAGGAAGTAGTGAAAATTATGGTCAAACCTTTAGTGGCAAGTTTGGCTGAAAAAGGTATTGACTTGAAATTACAAACTTCCGCACTGAAATTGTTGGCAAATCAAGGATATGACCCAGAGATGGGAGCTCGTCCACTTCGCAGAACCCTGCAAACAGAAGTGGAAGACAAGTTGGCAGAACTTCTTCTCAAGGGAGAATTAGTGGCAGGCAGCACACTTAAGATTGGTGTTAAAGCAGGACAGTTAAAATTTGATATTGCATAAAAATGGAGAATCAGGAGAAATCTTGATTCTCTTTTTTACTAGTTTTTTATAAAAAACTATTGATAAAACAAAAATATAGTTTATAATAAAAACATAGATAACAAAAATATTAAAAATTATAAAAAGGTAATGCGTTTATGAAAAAGAAAACAGCAGTGGTATTTGGAACCTTTGCCCCTCTTCATCAAGGGCATATCGATCTGATTCAGCGAGCGAAGCGTCAATGTGATCAGGTATGGGTAGTTGTTTCAGGCTATGAAGGAGACCGAGGGGAGCAGGTAGGTTTAAGTCTTCAAAAACGATTTCGCTATATTCGTGAAGCATTTCGAGATGATGAGTTGACCTCTGTTTGCAAGTTAGATGAAACCAATCTTCCCCGTTACCCTATGGGCTGGCAGGAGTGGTTGGACCAGATGTTAGCGGAGATTTCCTATGATGAAACTCAGCAAGAACTAATCTTCTTTGTGGGAGAACGTGACTACCAGCAAGAATTATCTAATCGCGGTTTTGAGACTGTTTTACAAGAAAGAAAGTTTGGTATCTCAGCGACTATGATTCGAGAAAATCCAAGCAAATATTGGAAATATATCGCTCAACCCTTCCGTCGTCAGTTTACAAAGAAAGTGTTGATTATGGGAAGTGCCAGCAATGGAAAGACCACTCTGGCCAAGGATTTGGCAAGGTATTACGATGCACCCGTCAGTTTGGAATACGCACGTGAGTACCAGATCAAAAACAATGTCCGCGACGATGAATTGACTCCAAAAGATTACTATTATCTCCTGTTGGGGCAGTATGACCAGACCTCTAAGTTAATTGACAGTAATGCCAATAGGGGACTGGTGATAGCAGACACCAACTCTTTAGTAACCAAGGGATACTATGATTATTACATGGAGACTGAGGACCAAGGGGATTTATCAGGAGAGACTTTTGATAATCTCTTTGCCTCGATCTTGGCTAAGGAAAAATGGGACTTGATTCTCTTTGTGAAGCCTGTCGGCTCCTATGTCAATGACGGATTTAGAGATATGACTATGGCAGAAGACCATATTCGTCATAGTTTTTCCCAGCATTTGGACCAGATGAGAGAGCGTTATTTAACCACCATTCCACTAGTTTATCTAGCTGAGGATTACCTAGGCAATTATGAAGCAGCCAAAGTGGCTATTGATGCCATTTACCAAGCAGATTAGGAGAAAATTATGAAAAAACTAACTGAAAAAATCACACAATTTATCGAAAACTTTAAAAATGTTCATGCGGAAGCCCGCAAGATCGGTTTTGCAGGAATCATGCACCTGCTCTGGAAAGATCTCTTTGTTGGTCGTAGTCTTTTCCAGTGGTTGTATCTCATCGCCTTGTCAAGTGTTCCCTTGATCTTGGAATTCACGCAAAATACAGAAAGTCATGACTGGCTGAGCTTGTTTGCCTCTTGGACTGGTATTGTCTGTGTTATCTTGGTAGCAGAAGGGCGTGCAAGCAATTATCTCTTTGGGGCCATTAACTCTGCTATCTATCTGATTTTGGCCATGAATGCAACTTTTTATGGCGAAGTTTTGACGACCGTTTACTTCTTTGTCATGCAGCCGATTGGCCTCTATGCTTGGCTGTCCAATCGTATCAATGACCAAGGAAAAGTAGAAGAATCTCACTTTGAAGCTAAGAAATTATCTGTGCTTGACTGGCTCAAGTACTTAGCCTTGACTGCTATCATTTGGATTGGTATGGGCTTGGCTTACCAAAGTATCCATAGTGCTCGCCCTTTCCGTGATAGTGTTACCGATGCGACTAATGGTGTAGGTCAGCTCTTGATGACACGTCTCTACCGTGAGCAATGGATTTTCTGGATTGCAACCAATCTTTTTAGTATCTACCTCTGGTGGGGTGAAAATATCCATATCCAAGGGATGTACTGGGTTTACACACTCAATAGTCTAGTAGGTTGGTACCAATGGACCAAGGCAGTTCGTAAGGAGGCATAAAATGGCGGACACGATGATTCCAGCAGGGATGACGGAAAAAGAATTTTTTGAAGTTCATGCAAGTCAGGAAGAGTTTTTAGACTGGTACTACAAGCAGGAACTCCCTCAATACGAAAAACCAAGTGTGACGGTGGATATGGTAGCCTACTGCTTTGTCGAAGGAAAGATCAAGCTCTTATTAATTCGTCGCAAGGCTCACCCTTATCAAAATTGTTTGGCTCTGGTTGGAGGATTTATGGACAAGGGCGAAGATGCTGCACATGCTTGTCAGCGCGAGGTGAAAGAAGAGGTCAACCTCGAACTCCCTTTAGAAAAAATCGAGCAATTGATGACCGTATCGACCCCCGGCCGTGACCCACGGGGCTGGACAGTGACCATTGCCCACTTGGTTTATCTGCCTAGTTGTGCATTAGAACTTGTTCAAGCAGGAGACGATGCCAAGGATGTGGTTTTTGTAGATGTCGATTTTCAGACAGGCAAGTGCTTCTCAAAGGGAGTAGAGTTGGAGGAGCAAGTCTTCGCTTTTGACCATTATGCTATTATCCAAGAATCCATCAAACGAATCCAAGGCCGCCTCGACTGGAATCCGACCTTCCTCTATCTGCTGGAGGAGGAGTTCACTGTCTATGAAGGGACTGAACTGGTCAATCTTATCAACCCCGGTCGTCCAATCGTCAGCAATAACTTTCTCGTAAAATACGGAGAATATGTAGAAGAATTTGGACTCAAACGAGTGCCTAAAAAGAAACCAAGAAAAACCTATCGATTGAAATAAAAGAGTCTGGGACAAAAAGATTTTGATTTTAGGAATTCTTTATTATAAGTTTTTAAAATCGATAGATTAGACAAAAAAGCGAACAAGACAGAATTCTGAGTGTCAGATAACTCGTTTTGTTCGCTTTTTATATTCAAGGCTAGACTTTTGTCCCAGACTCTTATTTTATACTTATACTTGGGTTAAAAATTCTTCTGTAGTAAGAATTTGAGCAAACTCATCTTGTAGAGAAAGGAGATTAATCTCATGGATAGTCTCAGGAGAGATGGCCTGACCGTTTTTGTTAGATAGGGTAAAACTGGCAGTAGCATCTGCTAGTAAAGTGACTTCAAAACCAAGATTTGCTGCCATTCGTGTCGTAGTAGACATACAATGAGGCAACGTCAAACCAACAACGACTAAATGACAAATCTGATTTTTTCGTAAATATGTTTCAAGATTTGTTCCAATAAAGGCGCTATTAACCGTTTTTTGAAAGACAGGTTCTGAAGCAACTGGTTCAAATCCACTTTTAAACTCCTGATTTTGTTTATTATGAAATTGCGACTGGGGATTGTCAGATATGTGTTGAACATGTAAGACTGGAAGAGCGTGCTTACGAAAGTATGCCAGTACCCTCAGTGCTTGATGTTCAGCTTGAGGGTTGTTCCGTTCTCCCCAGATAGGGTTATCAAATGCTTTTTGCATATCGATAATCAGTAGAGCAGTATGAACCATTTTAAGACTTATCCAACTGCAAGAGAGCCTCAATCTCTGCCAGAGTGCTAGCTTGTGAAATAGCTCCGCGGAGTTTGGCTGCGCCAGATGTTCCACGGAGGTAGTGAGGAGCGAGACCACGGAATTCACGAACTGCTACGTTTTCTCCTTTGAGGTTAATCAAGCGTTTCAAATGTTCGTAGGCGATTTTCATCTTGTCCTCAAAGGTCAAATCAGGTAGGATTTCTCCTGTTTCAAAGTAATGGTTGATTTGGTTGAAGAGGTAAGGATTGCCCATGGTTGCACGACCAATCATGACTGCGTCAGCACCGACTTCTTCGATGCGTTGCTTGGCTTCTTGAACTGTACGGATGTCACCGTTGGCGATAAATGGAATCTTGGTCAAAGCTTGAGCGACCTTGTGAAGGGTCTCAAGGTCTGCATGACCTGTATACATTTGTTCGCGGGTACGGCCATGCATAGCAAGAGCAGAAACACCTGCAGCTTCAGCAGCGAGGGCATTTTCTACTGCAAGAGACGGATCGGCCCAGCCGGTACGCATTTTGACAGTAAGTGGGATATCAAGGACAGACTGGACCTTGTTGATGATAGAGTAAATCTTGTCTGGATCCTTGAGCCACATAGCGCCAGCTTCGTTCTTCACGATTTTATTAACTGGGCAGCCCATGTTGATATCCACGATATCGGTTTTGGTGTTTTCTTGGATGAATTCTGCTGCGCGTGCTAGGCTGTCTTCATCGCTACCAAAAAGTTGGATAGAAACAGGGTTTTCTCCTTCATCGATATGAAGCATGTGCAGGGTTTTTTCGTTGTTGTATTGGATTCCCTTGTCGGAGACCATTTCCATGACAACGAGTCCAGCTCCGAGCTCTTTTGCGATAGTACGAAAGGCTGAGTTGGTCACGCCAGCCATGGGTGCTAAAACGGTACGATTGGGAATCTCAACATTGCCAATCATAAAAGGTGTATTAAGATTTGTCACGAATGAGTTCCTCCAGGTCGTTTTCATCAAAGTTATAGGTAGTTTGGCAGAATTGACAAGTGATTTCTGCTCCGTGGTCTTCCTCTTTCATTTCCTGTAAGTCTGAGCTTGGAAGGCTAGCAAGAGCGTTCATAAAGCGTTCATGGCTACAGTCACATTGGAAACGGATTTCTTCTTCAGAAAGACGCTTGTAGGCCTCGTCACCGTAGATTGCCTTGAGGAGGGCTTCGATATGGTCTTCGCTTTCGAGAAGGGTTGAGATAGCTGGCATTTCTTGGATGCGTTTTTCAAAGCGAGCAATCTCTTCTTCCTTGGCTCCTGGCAAGACTTGGACTAGGAAACCACCTGCAACCTTGACCTTGTCTTCCTCGTCCAAAAGGACATTGAGGCCGACTGCTGAAGGCGTTTGTTGGCTTTCAGTCAGGTAAAAGGCAAGGTCTTCACCAATTTCTCCAGAGATGAGAGGAGTCATGGAGTTGTAAGGATTTCCAGTACCGTAGTCTGTGATAACGAGAAATTGACCATTTCCAACAAAAGGTCCGACTAGAACTTCACCAGTTGCAGTCTTTTTGATGTCAACACCAGGATTTTGAACATAGCCTTTGACGTTCCCCTTGGTATCAGCGACCGTGATAATGGCACCTAGAGAGCTAGAGCCCAGCACCTTAACTGTTAGTTTAGTATTTCCTTTTTCATTGGCTGCGAGAATCTGGCTAGCGATAAGAGTTCGACCAAGCGCTACAGTTGAGCTAGCTTGGGTTTGGTGTTTTTCTTGAGCAGTGCGGACGGTTTCTGTGCTATCAAGGACAAAAGCACGAAAGGCTCCGCTTTCTGATATTGTTTTAATAATTTTATCCATAGCTACTATTTTAGCATAAAAATGCCCAAAGGGGGAGCCGTGTGTTTGCTGATTTTTAGGATAATGGACCAGGAAATCAGCATGAAAATAAAAAGAGAAACAGATTATTTCAGCATTTGTAAGATTTATGCTATGCTTAAGGTAGAAAATGAAAGGGGTAACAAATGTATTTAGGAGACTTGATGGAAAAGGCTGAATCTGGCCAATTTTCAATCCTTTCCTTTCTATTACAAGAGTCTCAGACGACTGTCAAGGCTGTAATGGAGGAAACAGGATTTTCAAAAGCAACCCTAACCAAATATGTCACCCTTCTCAATGACAAGGCTTTGGATAGTGGCTTAGAGCTGAATATTCACTTAGAAGATGAAAATCTGCGTCTATCGATCGGTGCAGCGACCAAGGGGAGAGATATTCGGAGCTTGTTTTTGGAGAATGCTGTTAAATACCAGATTTTGATCTATCTTCTCTACCACCAACAGTTTCTAGCCCATCAACTGGCTCAAGAATTGATGATTAGCGAGGCCACGCTTGGTCGCCATTTGTCTAGCTTAAATCAGATTTTGTCAGAGTTTGACTTATCCATCCAAAATGGACGTTGGCGAGGTCCAGAGCATCAGATTCGCTATTTCTATTTCTGTCTTTTCCGCAAGGTCTGGTCTAGTCAGGAGTGGGAAGGTCACATGCAGAAACCAGAGAGAAAACAGGAGATTGCCAGTTTAGAAGAAATCTGTGGTGCAAGCTTGTCTTCGGGGCAGAAGTTAGACTTGGTTCTCTGGTCCCACATCAGTCAACAGCGTCTTCGGGTCAATGCCTGTCAGTTCCAAGTGATAGAAGAGAAAATGCGAGGCTATTTTGACAATATTTTCTACCTTCGTTTGCTGAGAAAGGCTCCGTCCTTTTTTGCGGGGCAACACCTTCCTCTAGGAACTGAGGATGGGGAGATGATGATTTTCTTCTCTTTCCTCCTATCTCATCGCATTCTTCCTCTTCATACTATGGAGTATATCCTTGGTTTTGGAGGGCAGTTGGCAGATTTACTGACACAATTGATTCAAGAAATGAAGAAGGAGGAGTTGCTGGGTGATTATACAGAGGATCACGTTACCTATGAACTCAGTCAGCTTTGTGCTCAAGTCTATCTATATAAGGGTTATATCTTACAGGACCGCTATAAGTACCAGTTAGAGAATCGTCATCCTTATTTGTTGATGGAACATGATTTTAGGGGAACGGCAGAGGAGATTTTTCATGCTCTACCTGCCTTTCAGCAGGAGACGGATTTGGATAAGAAAATTCTCTGGGAATGGCTCCAGTTAATCGAATATATGGCTGAAAATGGTGGTCAGCATATGCGGATTGGTTTGGATTTGACATCTGGTTTTCTTGTCTTTTCAAGGATGGCAGCCATTTTGAAACGGTATTTGGAATACAATCGTTTTATTACCATTGAAGCCTATGATTGTACTCGGCATTATGATTTGCTGGTTACCAATAACCCGATTCATAAGAAGGAACAGACCCCAGTTTATTATTTAAAAAATGACTTGGATATGGAAGATTTGGCGGCTATTCGTCAGTTATTATTCACTTAAAAGGCTTGGTGGTTCCAGGTCTTTTTTGTGAAATTCACACAATCTCCTCACGTTTTTTTAAAAATTCAAAAAAGTTGATGAACAAGAAAGCGCTTTATTTTGTATACTAGTTAGTGTAAAGAGGAAACATCCTCAAGATCTTTATCAGGAGGACAGCATATGTCACAAGAAAAATACATTATGGCCATTGACCAGGGAACTACAAGTTCTCGTGCCATTATTTTCAACAAAAAAGGGGAAAAGGTTAGCTCGAGTCAAAAAGAGTTTACCCAGATTTTCCCTCAGGCAGGTTGGGTAGAGCACAATGCCAATGAAATTTGGAACTCCGTCCAGTCAGTTATTGCGGGTGCTTTCATCGAAAGTGGTGTCAAGCCAAATCAAATCGAAGCAATCGGAATTACCAACCAACGTGAAACAACTGTCGTCTGGGATAAGAAAACAGGACTTCCTATCTACAACGCTATTGTTTGGCAATCACGTCAGACAGCTCCTTTGGCTGAGCAACTAAAAAGTCAAGGTTATGTGGAAAAATTCCATGAAAAGACTGGTTTGATCATCGATGCTTACTTCTCTGCTACCAAGGTTCGTTGGATTTTGGACCATGTAGAAGGCGCTCAAGAACGAGCTGAAAAAGGAGAATTGCTCTTTGGTACTATCGATACTTGGCTGGTTTGGAAATTGACTGACGGTGCGGCTCACGTGACCGACTACTCAAACGCAGCTCGTACCATGCTTTATAACATTAAAGAACTCAAATGGGATGATGAGATTTTAGAAATCCTCAACATTCCTAAGGCTATGCTTCCAGAAGTTCGTTCTAACTCTGAAATTTACGGTAAGACAGCGCCATTCCATTTCTATGGTGGACAAGTGCCAATCTCAGGTATGGCTGGTGACCAACAGGCAGCCCTCTTTGGACAGTTAGCCTTTGAACCTGGTATGGTTAAAAATACTTACGGAACAGGTTCTTTCATCATCATGAATACTGGTGAAGAGATGCAGTTGTCTGAAAATAACCTCTTGACAACGATTGGTTACGGAATCAATGGCAAGGTTTACTATGCCTTGGAAGGTTCAATCTTCATCGCAGGAAGTGCCATTCAGTGGCTTCGTGACGGTCTTCGCATGGTAGAAAATTCACCAGAATCTGAAAAATACGCTCGTGATTCTCATAATAATGATGAAGTTTATGTCGTTCCAGCCTTTACAGGTCTAGGTGCTCCATACTGGAACCAAAACGCTCGTGGTTCTGTCTTTGGTTTGACTCGTGGAACAAGTAAAGAAGACTTTATTAAGGCAACTCTTCAATCTATTGCTTATCAAGTACGTGACATCATCGACACCATGCAAGTGGATGCTCAGACAGCTATCCAAGTCTTGAAAGTAGACGGTGGTGCAGCTATGAACAACTTCCTCATGCAGTTCCAAGCTGATATTTTGGGAATCGACATCGCACGCGCCAAAAACTTGGAAACAACAGCTCTAGGGGCAGCCTTCCTAGCAGGTTTGTCAGTGGGCTATTGGAAAGACTTGGATGAGTTGAAACTCTTGAACGAGACAGGAGAACTCTTTGAACCATCTATGAATGAATCTCGTAAGGAACAACTCTATAAGGGCTGGAAGAAAGCTGTAAAAGCAACTCAAGTCTTTGCGGAAGTAGACGACTAATACTGGAAGAATAAAGCGACTCAGTTAGAAAGTGTGTAAATATGGAATTTTCAAAGAAAACACGTGAATTATCAATTCAAAAAATGCAGGAACGTACCTTGGACCTCTTGATTATCGGTGGAGGAATCACTGGTGCTGGTGTAGCCTTGCAGGCGGCAGCTAGTGGTCTAGATACTGGTTTGATTGAAATGCAGGACTTCGCAGAAGGAACATCCAGCCGTTCAACAAAATTGGTTCACGGCGGTCTTCGTTACCTCAAACAATTCGACGTAGAAGTGGTCTCAGATACAGTTTCAGAACGTGCTGTAGTTCAACAAATCGCTCCACACATTCCAAAACCAGATCCAATGCTCTTGCCAGTTTATGAAGAAGATGGAGCAACCTTTAGCCTCTTCCGTCTTAAAGTAGCTATGGATCTTTACGACCTTTTGGCAGGAGTTAACAACACACCAGCTGCTAACAAGGTCTTGAGCAAGGAAGAAGTCTTGGAACGCCAGCCAAACTTGAAGAAAGAAGGCTTGGTAGGAGGTGGGGTTTACCTTGACTTCCGTAACAACGATGCACGTCTCGTGATTGAAAACATCAAACGTGCCAACCAAGACGGTGCCCTCATTGCCAACCACGTTAAAGCAGAAGGTTTCCTATTTGACGAAAGTGGCAAGATTACAGGTGTTGTAGCTCGTGATCTCTTGACAGACCACGTCTTTGAAATCAAGGCCCGTCTGGTTATTAACACAACAGGTCCTTGGAGCGACAAAGTACGCAATTTGTCTAATAAGGGAACCCAATTCTCACAAATGCGTCCAACTAAGGGAGTTCACTTGGTAGTGGATTCAAGCAAGATCAAGGTTTCACAGCCAGTTTACTTTGACACAGGTTTGGGTGATGGCCGTATGGTCTTTGTTCTCCCACGTGAAAATAAGACTTACTTCGGTACAACTGATACAGACTACACAGGTGATTTGGAACATCCAAAAGTGACGCAGGAAGATGTAGATTACCTACTTGGCATTGTCAACAACCGCTTCCCAGAAGCCAACATCACCATTGATGATATCGAAAGCAGCTGGGCAGGTCTTCGGCCATTGATCGCAGGCAATAGCGCTTCTGACTACAATGGAGGAAATAACGGAACCATCAGTGATGAAAGCTTTAACAACTTGATTGCGACCGTTGAATCTTATCTCTCTAAAGAAAAAACTCGTGAAGATGTAGAGGCTGCTGTTAGCAAGCTTGAAAGCAGTACCTCTGAGAAACATTTGGATCCATCTGCAGTTTCACGTGGTTCGAGCTTGGACCGAGATGACAATGGCCTCTTGACCCTTGCTGGTGGTAAAATCACAGACTACCGTAAGATGGCTGAAGGAGCTATGGAGCGCGTGGTTGACATTCTCAAAGCAGAATTTGACCGCAGCTTTAAACTCATCAACTCTAAGACTTACCCTGTTTCAGGTGGGGAATTGAACCCAGCAAATGTGGATTCAGAAATCGAAGCCTTTGCGCAACTTGGAGTGTCACGTGGTTTGGATAGCAAGGAAGCTCATTACCTAGCAAATCTTTACGGTTCAAATGCACCGAAAGTCTTTGCCCTTGCTCACAGCTTGGAACAAGCGCCAGGACTCAGCTTGGCAGATACCTTGTCCCTTCACTATGCAATGCGCAATGAGTTGGCTCTGAGCCCAGTTGACTTCCTCCTTCGTCGTACCAACCACATGCTCTTTATGCGTGATAGTTTGGATAGCATCGTTGAGCCAGTTTTGAATGAAATGGGACGATTCTATGATTGGTCAGAAGAAGAAAAAGCAGCTTACCGTGCTGACGTTGAAGCAGCTCTCGCTAACAACGATTTAGCAGAATTAAAAAATTAAGAAAAAATAAAAGAGGTGGAGGGCAGGACTCCTTGTCGCCCGCCCCTTCTTTTTAATGGAGACAGAAAGATGATGAATGAATTATTTGGAGAATTTTTGGGGACTTTAATCCTGATTCTTCTAGGAAATGGTGTTGTTGCAGGTGTGGTTCTTCCTAAAACCAAGAGCAACAGCTCAGGTTGGATTGTGATTACTATGGGGTGGGGGATTGCAGTTGCGGTTGCAGTATTTGTATCTGGCAAGCTCAGTCCAGCTCATTTAAACCCAGCTGTGACCATTGGTGTGGCCTTGAAAGGTGGTTTGCCTTGGGCATCAGTATTCCCTTATATCCTAGCTCAGTTCGCAGGGGCTATGCTCGGTCAGATTTTGGTTTGGTTGCAATTCAAACCTCACTATGAGGCAGAAGAAAATGCAGGTAATATCCTGGCAACTTTCAGTACCGGGCCAGCCATCAAGGATACAGTTTCTAACTTGATCAGTGAAATCCTTGGAACCTTTGTTTTGGTGTTGACAATCTTTGCTTTGGGACTTTACGATTTTCAGGCAGGTATCGGAACCTTTGCGGTGGGGACTTTGATTGTCGGTATCGGTCTATCACTAGGTGGGACAACAGGTTATGCCTTGAACCCTGCACGTGACCTTGGACCTCGTATCATGCACAGTATCCTTCCAATTCCAAACAAGGGAGACGGAGACTGGTCTTACGCTTGGATTCCTGTTGTGGGACCTGTTATCGGTGCAGCCTTGGCCGTTCTTGTATTCTCACTTTTCTAGTTTATACTCAATGAAAATCAAAGAGCAAACTAGGAAATTAGCCGCAGGTTGCTCAAAACAATGTTTTGAGGTTGCAGATAAGACTGACGAAGTCAGTCACATATATACGGCAAGGCGACGTTGACGCGGTTTGAATTTGATTTTCGAAGAGTATTAGAAAACAATTATTTTGATAGAGCTTAGGCAAGAGCTCAATTTCAGCAAAAAATACAGTAAATCTTCTCACAATAAAACACATAGTATCAAGTTTTTCAACACCTGATACTATGCGTTTTTTGATTTTAAGACTTTTTTCCAGTCTCTTTTTCGATTGAAGATGTAAGTATTCTAATAACTAACTTCTTAGTACTAGCCAACAACGATAATCATAATTCCTCCTAAAATTAGGAATAATAAAGGCAATAGTTTTTGTTTTTTCATGTGAAATACCTCACTTTTATTTTCTTCTATTTTATGCTAAAATATTAAAAATTAAAAACTATTCCCATATATGCTTATTGGAGAGATGCTATGAAAAAATTTGGAGAAATTTTTAAAAAGTTTCGAGAATCGAGAGGGTTTCGCTTAAAAGATGTCGAAAAAGCTGGTATATCAACATCACAGCTCTCACGTTTTGAAAAGGGAGAGACTGATTTAACCATTTCAAAATTTATGGCTATTTTGGATGAAATTAACATGCCTATTGATGAATTTATGTATGCTGTTCATGATTTTCATCGTGATGAACTGAACGAACTCTTATCAAAGGTTAGGCATTTTGTATCAAATCATGATGTTGATGGGTTGAAAAAACTACTTTATTCTCAGATGGAGTCAGATTCTAAACAAGAGAAATTTCATAAGCTTAACATTATTTTATTAAAAATTTGTTTACAAGATTTATCTGGAGAAGCTTATTATTCTGGTGATGATTTATCTTATTTAACTGACTATCTCTTTAGTGTTGAATATTGGGGATACTATGAATTATTGATTTTTTCAAATACTTTAGATGTCCTAAAACACGATGTCTTCATGCTTTTGGCTAGAGAGATGTCTAGACGTTCTGATTTTTATAAAGAAATTCCTAATAATAGACGACTGATTTCATCTATGCTATTGAACGGGTATATCACATGTATTGAAAGAGGAAAATTTCTTGATGCTTTGTATTTTGAAAAACGACTAAACCAATGCTTTTTCACTGAAACTGAAATTTATGAGCGATTGGTATTTCAGTATGCCCAATATCTATATCGCTATAAAAAAGAGATGGATTGTAAAGCAATTATTGAAATGAGGAAGTGTATTGGAGCAATGAAATTAGCGGGAAGTAACCATTTGGCAAAGAATTATGAAAGGCACTTAGAAAAAATTTTAGCAAGTAAAAAGTAATACGCAGATATGGGAAAGGAAGTATCTCGAAATAATATTTTGGTAGAATTGTCTTTAGAAATTTCAATTACGGTTGTTTTATCAGTTCATTGTATTTGAGCGATAGGATTTTTCGAAGTTGTCACCATAATTATGAATTTTGAGGTATTTAATATGCAAGTTCTATCTCCATATATTTTAAGAAAGAAAAGTGAAACAGGAGAATTATTTTTCAATAGTAAAAATAATCATTCTTTTTTCATTACAAATGATTTACAAGATGTTATGGAAAATGATTTAGAGATTAAGGAACAATATGAAAATTATTTGAATAAGTATAATTATTTTCAAGAAGAAAATGAATTCGAGAATACAATAGATTATGTTAGAAATAGTGAAACGGAGACGTTAGAATTTACAATTTTAACACATGGAGACTGTAATTTTAGATGTAAATATTGTTATGAAAAATTTGAAAATATAAAAATGAGTAGAGAAACAGAGATTGCGATAGTTGAATTTACAGAAAAACTATTATCTGAATCTATGTTTAAATCTTTACATGTATCATGGTTTGGAGGAGAGCCTTTATTGGGACTAAAAACGATAAAGAATCTTTCAGAAAAGTTTATTAGTATTTGCTCTCAAAATGGACTTGATTATTCTGCTAGTATAACAACTAATGGATATTTACTTAATGAACGAATGATTCATCAGTTGATTTTAGACTATAGAGTTAGTAATTTTCAGATAACAATTGACGGAGATGAGGAAAGTCATAATTTTCAAAGAGTGTTGCGTAATGGAAAGGGATCATATATCAAGATACTCGAGAATATCAAAGGTTTACAAAATTCAAATTTGAATTTTTATTGTAATTTAAGATTTAATATATCGAAAGAAAATTTTAATAATGTTAAGATTTTTTTAGATTCAGATGGGAAATATTTTAAGCATGATAAACGATTTAGATTTTATTTTTATAATGTAGGTAGTTGGGGTTGTGGGGAGCGTGCCCAAAATTATAAAGTGACATTACCTAATTCAGATGCTAGTTTTGAATTATCAAAGTTTGCCATAAAAAAAGGTTATAATGTTCCTGCTGCTAGAAGTATAATAACAAATTTGTTCAACTGTTATGCAAATAGAAAAAATCACTATACAATTAATGTAAAGGGTGTGATTCAAACTTGTACGGTCGCCTTGTATTCTAAATCTAATATATTTGGAAGTGTACATAGTAAGTTTAATCAAGAAAAGTTTGATAAATGGCACTTAAACATGGATTCAGATTGTAAGCAGTGTCCTATTGCTTTAATTTGTAAATCAGGATTTTGTCCGCCAAAACATAGAAGTAATAAGCAAAGAACATTATGCAATCAAATAAAAAAGAAAATTGATAAAAATCTAGAATTATTTATGTTAAATAAGGAATATTGTGATTATCTTGATGCAATAAGAGAGGGGGTGAAAAGATGATTGTAATTGAAAATAAGAGTACTACTCAACTTGATACACTTGTATTCCGTGATCATTATTGCGATGAAGATGGAAATGAGTTTTAGATTGATTTTTAAAATATAAATCGAAATTTAGTTAGTCTAGTTCAGGAGGTAGTCACTCTTAATAAACAGCATCATATATAGGTTAATTAAATTATTGTATAGTCTCAGTTGGAGTTAATTTATTTATAACTTTTAGACTGAGGCTTTTATATCTATTCGCTTTCTTTTAGATAGGCTTATTTATGAAATTTCTAAAATACATTAAAACTAATATTTTTATCTATTTTTTAATAGGAGTGCTTTTGAATAGCGGAATGGCTCTAATAAAGCCATTGTTATTGGATAAGCTATTGAATATTCGTGAAGAGCAACTTACAATTGGTACAATTTCATACTTTGTTTTATATGGCCTGTGTTTACACCTGTTTTTTTATAGCACGATGTTGCTAGCAAATTTTGTCAGTAATAATCTGCAGCGTCATCTGCAAATTCGGTTAAAAGATCAGCTTATTAAGAAACTATTTTTGAAAGAAAACGTTGTATATGATGAAAAAGTTTCAATTGTTACACAAGATATGGAACTGCTCTATAATCGCTTCTTTTTACCCCTGGATATGATAGTTGGAAGAGTTTTTATACTTTGTACAACGATTGTTTTTATTTTGGTGCAAAATTTTTGGCTTGGTCTTGTTTTTATCGTGTTTTCTTTTCTTCGACCATTACCTCAATGGGTAATGAATAATCGTTTAATGAAAAGTGGTGCAAATTTTTCGGAAATGCAAAAAGCTTTTCATCTATCTGTAGGAGATTTTTTTAAGGGAGCAGATACGATATATTTTTATGGTGCTAGTAAAGAAAACTTTGCTAAGATGAGAAAAAACAACGAGTGTTACGAGAATGCTCGTTGGAAAAATGAATGGACTAGTAATGTCGTTTATTTTTTCAATGGTCCTTTAGAATTCCTTAGTCAGGTACTACCTCTTGCACTTGGTCTTTTATTACAAAAGAGTGGTATAGAGTTAACAACAGCTAGTTTGGTCTCTATGTATATAGCTACAATGAATCTTAGCGGACCTATTCAAAGAATTATGTATAGCATATCTGATATACAGCGATCGCAAACAGTGAAAGAAAAAATATTTTCATTATTGGAAGAATCTTGTTTAGAAACATCATATCCGACAGTCGAATCTTTAGCTGAGCTAGTTTTGGAGGGCGTTTCAAAACAGGTTGGAGAGCAAGTGCTCTTTTATGATTTGTCACTTAGACTAACTAAGCCAAGTAAAGTTTTAATAAAGGGAGCTAGTGGTACCGGAAAGTCAACTCTCCTACAATTGGTAGCAGGAAAGATAAGTCCGAATAGTGGTAGAATTATCGTACGTGATAAATCAGGTCGAGAATTTACTCATTATCAAGGGAATATCGCTTATATCTCTCAGAATCCATTTTTCAGACATGGGACAATCCGAGAAAATTTAACATTAGGACAGGAGATTTCAGATAAAGAATTACTCTGTTGCCTAGAACAAGTTGGTTTAACGAATGAAATCACCAATATCTTGGATTATCAACTGGTAAATAATGGAGAAAACATTTCAGGTGGACAACGTTTACGACTTGAATTAGTTCGCTGTCTGCTTCGACAAAAAGACATTGTGTTGGCGGATGAGGTCACATCATCCTTAGACAAGGACAATGCATATCAAGTGCGCCAGTTACTTTTGCAGTTGCCTATCATTTTGATTGAAGTTGCTCATCATATTGATTCAGAAACGGTTTATAATCAAGTAATTGATTTGGGAAAATATAGAATAAAATAAATAGACTTGTTCGGCATCTTGCTAGATATAATATATATGTATATTATGTATTGTTTTAGCTGATTTAAAGATGTGAAAACTAAAAACTATGGCTAAGTTGGAATGTTAAAAATTCAATTTCTGACCACCTAATCTTGTGTCAAATAGTTATCAAACAAAGTCTAGTCTACCATTTATCAGTTAAATATTTTTATGTTATGGGAGCGTTACATGTCTAATTCATTTATTAAGTTGTTAGTCTCTCAATTGTTTGCAAATTTAGCAGATATTTTCTTTAGAGTAACAATCATTGCTAACATATACATTATTTCAAAATCAGTAATTGCCACGTCACTAGTTCCCATTTTAATAGGGATATCCTCTTTTGTTGCGAGTCTTTTAGTTCCTTTAGTTACTAAAAGGATAGCGCTCAATAGGGTTTTATCTTTATCCCAATTTGGAAAGACTATATTATTGGCGATACTGGTAGGAATGTTTACCGTAATGCAATCCGTAGCGCCTTTGGTAACCTATCTATTTGTTGTGGCAATTTCAATATTGGATGGTTTTGCCGCACCTGTTTCTTATGCAATTGTGCCGCGCTATGCGACCGATTTGGGTAAGGCTAACTCAGCTTTGTCAATGAGTGGTGAAGCTGTTCAATTGGTGGGTTGGGGATTAGGTGGACTCTTATTTGCAACAATTGGTCTGTTACCTACCACGTTTATCATTTTAATCTTGTATATCATTTCTAGCTTTCTGATGTTATTTCTTCCTAAGGCTGAAGTGGAGGTGTTAGAGTCAGAAACTAATCTTGAAATTTTGCTCAAAGGTTGGAAGTTAGTTGCTAGAGATCCTAGATTAAGACTTTTTGTATCAGCAAATTTATTTGAAATTTTCTCAAATACGATTTGGGTTTCGTCTATCATACTTGTCTTTGTAACTGAGTTATTAAATGAAACGGAAAGTTACTGGGGATATTCTAATACAGCATACTCTATTGGTATTATAATTAGTGGCTTAATTGCTTTTCGGCTATCTGAAAAGTTTCTTGCTTCTAAATGGGAAAGTATTCTTTTTTCTCTTATAGCCATGGCAATAGTGACGCTGACTATTCTATTTTTTCCAAATGCACAGATGTTTTTAGTATTTTCAGCTTTACTTGGTATGTTATCGCAGCTAAAAGAAGTTCCTGAAAGTGTATTTCTTCAGGAAACAGTAGAGGAAAATAACTTGGTTAATGTCTATTCCGTTCTTGAAGTGATTTCGACATTAGCATTTTCAGTATTTGTTTTGCTAATGAGCTATATTACTGAGAGTTTTGGTATTAGCATAAGTTTTTGGCTATCAGCCATTTGTCTGATGATAGAAGCTATTTTAATTTATATCAGACGAGATTATTTTAAATAAGAGACTGGTTAAAAAGTCTTGAAAAATTAGAAAAGCGCATAGTATCAGGTGTTGAAAAAACTTGATATTGTGCGTTTTATTATGGAAAGATTCCCTTCATTTTCTACTGAAATTGAGTTTTTGCCCAGGATCACTCTATTTGAAATATACATAGAAAAACCGCATAATTTTAAAATTAGCTTAAATATAATGAAAATCTACGGCAAATAATTGAAAAATTACCCTAGAAAGTGGTACAATGGTAGAAAAATACTATAGTAAGAGTCTATCTTATTTAGCAAAAATTACAGAAATGAATGGTTTTTCTTGATGAAACAGAGAAAAGAATTGTACCTCTTTCTTGGTCGAACAGCCTTGTATTTTCTTATCTTTCTAGGGCTGCTTTACTTCTTTAGCTATCTTGGTCAGGGTCAAGGAAGCTTTATCTATAATGAATTTTAACTTGAAGGAGAATTCCTATTGTGTCAAATAAACCAATAGTAGATATGATCGAAACTATTGAGCATTTTGCTCAGACCCAGCCTAGCTATCCTGTCTATAATGTTTTGGGGCAGGAACACACTTATGGCAATTTAAAGGCTGATTCGGATAGTTTGGCTGCAGCCATTGACCAACTAGGCTTGCCTAAGAAGTCTCCTGTGGTCGTTTTTGGTGGCCAAGAATATGAAATGTTGGCAACTTTTGTAGCACTGACTAAGTCAGGACATGCTTACATTCCCATTGACAGTCATTCAGCCTTGGAGCGAGTTTCGGCTATTTTAGAAGTAGCAGAGCCAAGCTTGATTATTGCCATCTCAGATTTTCCATTAGAGCAGGTTTCTACACCGATGATGAATCTAGCTCAGGTTCAAGAAGCCTTTGCCCAAGGGACTAGCTATGAGATCACGCATCCAGTCAAGGGTGATGATAACTACTACATTATCTTTACTTCTGGTACAACTGGTAAGCCAAAGGGAGTGCAGATTTCACATGATAATCTCCTCAGCTTTACTAACTGGATGATTACAGACAAGGAATTTGCGACGCCAAGTCGTCCGCAAATGCTGGCTCAGCCACCTTATTCTTTTGATCTGTCTGTCATGTACTGGGCACCGACCTTGGCACTGGGTGGTACGCTTTTCGCTCTTCCTTCAGCCATCACTCAGGACTTTAAGCAACTCTTTGCGACCATCTTTTCATTGCCAATCGCTATCTGGACATCAACCCCTTCTTTTGCGGATATGGCCATGTTGTCTGAAGACTTTAATAGTAAGACAATGCCTGGAATCACGCATTTCTACTTTGATGGCGAAGAATTGACGGTTAAAACAGCTCAAAAACTGCGCGAGCGTTTCCCAAATGCCCGTATTATCAATGCTTACGGCCCAACAGAAGCGACAGTGGCCCTGTCAGCAGTTGCCGTGACAGATGAGATGCTAGCGACTCTCAAACGTCTACCAATCGGCTATACCAAGGCTGATTCTCCAACCTTTATCATTGACGAGGAAGGAAATAAACTGCCAAATGGCGAACAGGGAGAAATCATTGTTTCTGGACCAGCTGTTTCAAAAGGATATATGAACAATCCTGAAAAAACAGGGGAAGCCTTCTTTGAGTTTGAAGGTCTACCAGCCTACCATACAGGAGATGTGGGAACTATGACAGATGAAGGCTTGCTTCTCTACGGCGGACGCATGGACTTCCAGATTAAGTTTAACGGTTACCGCATTGAGTTAGAAGATGTCTCTCAAAATCTTAACAAGTCTCGCTATATTGAGTCTGCTGTCGCTGTTCCGCGCTATAATAAAGACCACAAGGTGCAAAATCTTCTAGCCTATGTCATCTTAAAAGATGGTGTGCGTGAGCAGTTTGAGCGTGACATCGATATTACTAAGGCCATCAAGGAAGATTTGACAGACATCATGATGTCCTATATGATGCCGTCTAAATTCCTTTACCGAGACAGTTTGCCATTGACTCCAAATGGGAAAATTGACATCAAAGGATTGATTAACGAGGTGAATGAGAGATGATGGAGTTCTTTCAACAGCTTCCTCATTTAGAGCCATACGGCAATCCTCAGTATTTTGTCTATGTGATTGCTGCAACCTTACCTATCTTTATTGGCCTCTTTTTTAAGAAACGCTTTGCCTGGTATGAAGTGCTGGTTAGCCTCTTCTTTATCGTCACCATGTTGGTAGGTGGGAAGACTAATCAATTGGCTGCCTTGGGTATCTACCTTTGCTGGGAGATATTGCTCTTGCTTTTCTACAAGCATTATCGAAAAAGTAAGGATGGCAAGTGGGTCTTCTATCTAGTTAGTTTTCTGTCCCTCCTTCCGATTATCTTTGTCAAGGTGCAACCAGCTATCAATGGAACACAGTCTTTGCTTGGGTTCTTGGGAATTTCTTACCTGACTTTTCGTTCGGTTGGGATTATCATCGAGCTGAGAGATGGAGTGATTAAGGATTTTACCCTCTGGGAATTCCTCCGCTTTCTACTCTTCATGCCGACTTTTTCAAGTGGTCCAATTGATCGCTTTAAGCGTTTTAATGAAAATTATCAGACCATTCCTGAGCGGGATGAGTTGATGGATATGCTGGATGAATCTGTTCGCTATATCATGTGGGGCTTTTTGTATAAGTTTATCCTAGCTCATGTTTTAGGAGAGACCTTGTTGCCTCCTCTGAAGAATTTAGCCTTGCAATCAGGTGGTTTCTTTAACCTCTATGCTTTAGCGGTTATGTATACCTTTGGTCTGGAGCTCTTCTTTGACTTTGCAGGTTACTCTATGTTTGCCTTAGCCATCTCAAACTTAATGGGAATCCGTAGTCCCATTAACTTTAACAAGCCCTTTTTATCAAGGGATTTAAAGGAGTTTTGGAATCGTTGGCACATGAGTCTTTCTTTCTGGTTCCGTGACTTTGTCTTTATGCGGATGGTCATGGTATTGACCAGAAAGAAGGTCTTTAAAAATCGTAATGTAACCTCAAGTGTGGCCTACATTGTAAATATGCTGATTATGGGATTTTGGCATGGAGTGACCTGGTACTATATCGCCTATGGCCTCTTTCATGGGATTGGACTGGTTATCAATGACGCTTGGATTCGCAAGAAAAAAACGCTCAATAAGGAGCGGAAAAAAGCAGGGAATGCTACTCTACCTGAGAATCGCTGGATTCAGTTGCTTGGCATGGTTGTCACCTTCCATGTCGTCATGCTATCATTCTTAATCTTTTCTGGATTTTTGAATGATTTATGGTTTAAAAAATAAAAGGAAATAAAATATGGATATCAAATCAGAAGTTATCGAAATTATTGATGAATTGTTTATGGAAGATGTTTCTGACATGATGGATGAAGATCTTTTTGATGCAGGTGTCTTGGATAGCATGGGAACGGTTGAATTGATTGTGGAGATTGAAAACCGTTTTGACATTCGTGTCCCTGTAACAGAGTTTGGTCGTGATGACTGGAATACAGCTAATAAAATCATAGCTGGTATTGTGGAGCTACAAAATGCTTAAACGCTTATGGATGATCTTCGGACCGGTCTTGATAGCTGGTTTGTTGGTTTTTCTGCTCATTTTCTTTTATCCTACTGAGATGCGTCATAATCTAGGAGCTGAAAAGCGTTCAGCGGTGGCTACTACTATCGATAGTTTTAAGGAGCGAAGTCAAAAGGTCAGAGCTCTATCTGATCCAAATATGCGTTTTGTTCCCTTCTTTGGCTCTAGTGAATGGCTTCGTTTTGATGGTGCTCATCCTGCGGTATTAGCTGAGAAATACAATCGCTCCTACCGTCCTTATCTTTTAGGACAGAGGGGAGCTGCATCGCTTAACCAGTATTTTGGAATGCAACAGATGTTGCCACAGCTGGAGAATAAACAAGTTGTGTATGTTATCTCACCTCAGTGGTTCAGTAAAAATGGCTATGAGCCAGCAGCCTTTCAGCAGTATTTTAATGGAGACCAGTTGACCAGTTTTCTGGAACATCAATCTGGAGATCAGGCTAGTCAATATGCAGCGACTCGCTTACTACAGCAGTTTCCTAACGTAGCTATGAAGGATTTGGTTCAGAAGTTGGCAAGCAAAGAAGAATTGTCGACAGCAGACAATGAAATGATTGAATTATTGGCTCGGTTTAATGAACGCCAAGCTTCCTTTTTTGGTCAGTTTTCAGTTAGAGGCTATGTCAATTATGATAAGCATGTAGTTAAGTATTTAAAGACCTTGCCAGACCAGTTTTCTTATCAAGTCATAGAAGATATTGTTAAAGCAGATGCTGAAAAGAATACTTCCAATAATGATCTGGGAATGGAAAATTATTTCTATAATACGCAGATCAAGAAGGATTTGAAGAAATTAAAGGACTCTCAGAAAAGCTTTACCTATCTCAAGTCGCCAGAGTATAATGACTTGCAGTTGGTTTTAACACAGTTTTCTAAATCTAAGGTAAACCCGATTTTTATCATTCCACCTGTTAATAAAAAATGGATGGACTACGCTGGTTTACGAGAGGATATGTACCAACAAACGGTGCAGAAGATTCGCTACCAGTTAGAAAGTCAAGGGTTTACCAATATAGCAGATTTTTCTAAGGACGGCGGGGAGCCTTTCTTTATGAAGGACACCATTCACCTTGGTTGGTTGGGGTGGTTGGCTTTTGACAAGGCAGTTGATCCTTTCCTATCCAATCCCACACCAGCTCCGACTTACCATCTGAATGAGCGCTTTTTCAGCAAAGATTGGGCGACTTATGATGGAGATGTCAAAGAATTTCAATAGATCATAATATAGAAGAGTTCAAGAATGAAACTGGTTTTCACGTTTTTTCTTGACTCTTTTTTTGCTTGTGATATAATTAACTGGTAAACAAAATTCCAAAGAATGGTATTTTTCTCTTAAAAAGAGAAGTCTAAAAGGAAAGGAGTCAGATATGAGACAGCTAGCGAAGGATATCGATGCCTTTTTGAATGAGGTTATCTTGAAGTCTGAAAATCAGCATGAAATCCTAATAGGTCATTGCACTAGCGAGGTGGCCCTGACCAATACTCAGGAGCATATCCTCATGCTTTTGTCAGAGGAATCTTTAACAAATTCAGAGTTGGCTCGTCGTCTCAATGTCAGTCAGGCGGCAGTTACCAAGGCCATTAAGTCTTTGGTCAAGGAAGGGATGTTGGAAACATTTAAAGATTCGAAGGATGCGCGTGTGATTTTTTATCAGTTGACTGACTTGGCTCGTCCAATTGCTGAGGAGCACCACCATCACCATGAGCATACGCTTTTAACCTATGAACAAGTGGCGACTCAGTTTACTCCAAATGAACAAAAAGTGATCCAGCGGTTTTTGACTGCTTTAGTAGGAGAAATCAAATAATGAGATATATTACGGTAGAGGATTTGTCCTTCTATTATGATAAGGAACCTGTTCTTGAACATATCAATTATAGTGTTGATAGTGGGGAATTTGTGACCTTGACGGGGGAAAATGGAGCGGCTAAGACGACACTCATCAAGGCCAGTCTTGGAATTCTTCAGCCACGCATTGGAAAGGTGACTATTTCAAAGACAAATACGCAGGGTAAGAAATTGAGAATAGCCTATCTTCCTCAACAGATTGCCAGTTTTAATGCGGGTTTTCCAAGTACGGTTTATGAGTTTGTCAAGTCGGGTCGCTATCCGCGAAAAGGTTGGTTCCGTCGTTTGAATGCTCATGATGAGGAGCATATCAAGGCTAGTTTGGACTCAGTTGGTATGTGGGAACACAGAGACAAACGTTTGGGTTCTCTCTCTGGGGGACAAAAGCAGCGAGCGGTGATTGCGCGTATGTTTGCCTCTGACCCAGATGTATTTATCCTAGATGAGCCGACAACGGGAATGGATGCAGGAAGTAAAAATGAATTTTACGAACTCATGCACCACAGCGCCCATCATCATGGCAAGGCTGTTTTGATGATTACCCATGACCCTGAGGAGGTTAAGGACTATGCGGACCGCAATATTCATCTAGTTCGTAACCAAGATTCGCCATGGCGTTGTTTCAACGTTCATGAGAATGATCAGGAGGTGGGCCATGCTTAGTTTATTATCTTATGACTTTATGCAACGTGCCTTTCTGGCCGTTATTGCCATGAGTCTTTTCTCGCCAGTATTAGGAACCTTTCTTATCTTGCGTCGTCAGAGTTTGATGAGTGATACTCTTAGCCACGTCTCGCTGTCGGGTGTAGCTTTTGGTCTGGTTCTGGGGATTTCTCCGACTATTTCAACTATTGCTATTGTCTTGATTGCGGCGGTCTTTCTGGAGTATCTCCGTACGGTTTACAAGAGCTTTATGGAAATCGGGACAGCTATCCTCATGTCAACAGGACTGGCTGTTTCTCTGATTGTCATGAGCAAGGGTAAAAGCTCTAGCTCAATGAGTTTGGACCAGTATCTTTTTGGTTCCATCGTGACTATCAGCGAAGAGCAGGTTATTTCCCTTTTTGTCATTGCGGCGGTTGTTTTGATTTTGACCTTCCTCTTCCTTCGTCCGATGTACATTTTGACCTTTGATGAGGATACGGCCTTTGTGGATGGCTTGCCAGTTCGTACCATGTCCATTCTTTTTAACATGGTGACGGGGGTGGCCATTGCCCTTATGATTCCTGCTGCAGGAGCTCTTCTGGTATCGACCATTATGGTCTTGCCAGCTAGTATTGCCCTGCGTCTGGGGAAAAACTTTAAATCGGTTATGCTACTTGCCAGTGCCATTGGATTTTTGGGAATGGTGGCAGGACTTTACATTTCCTACTATGCAGAAACGCCTGCAAGTGCAAGTATTACCATTATTTTTGTAACTGTCTTTTTACTCATTAGTTTAGTAAGACGTTTTATCAAATAGGAGACTAACGTGAAAAAAATTAGCTTATTGTTCGCTAGTCTATGTGCCTTGTTTTTAGTGGCTTGTTCCAATCAAAAGCAGGCAGATGGCAAACTAAATATTGTGACAACCTTTTACCCTGTCTATGAATTTACCAAGCAAGTCGCAGGAGATACTGCTAATGTAGAACTCCTCATCGGTGCTGGTACAGAGCCTCATGAATATGAACCGTCTGCCAAGGCAGTTGCTAAAATCCAAGACGCAGATACCTTCGTTTATGAAAATGAAAACATGGAAACATGGGTTCCTAAATTGCTAGATACCTTGGATAAGAAAAAAGTGAAAACCATCAAGGCGACAGGCGATATGTTGCTCTTGCCAGGTGGTGAGGAAGAAGAGGGAGACCATGACCATGGAGAAGAAGGCCATCACCATGAGTTTGACCCCCATGTTTGGTTATCACCAGTCCGTGCCATTAAACTAGTAGAGCACATCCGTGACAGCTTGTCAGCAGATTATCCTGATAAAAAAGAGACCTTTGAAAAGAACGCATCTGCCTATATCGAAAAATTGCAAGCCTTGGATAAGGCTTATGCAGAAGGCTTGTCTCAAGCCAAACAAAAGAGTTTTGTGACTCAACACGCAGCCTTTAACTATCTTGCCTTGGACTATGGACTCAAACAAGTCGCTATCTCAGGTCTCTCTCCAGATGCCGAGCCATCAGCTGCTCGTCTGGCAGAATTGACAGAGTACGTCAAGAAAAATAAAATTGCCTATATCTACTTTGAAGAAAATGCTTCACAAGCCCTTGCTAATACACTTTCAAAAGAGGCAGGTGTCAAAACAGATGTCCTCAATCCTTTAGAAAGTCTAACAGAAGAGGATACCAAGGCGGGAGAAAATTATATCTCTATCATGGAGAAAAACCTCAAAGCTTTGAAACAAACAACGGACCAAGAAGGCCCAGCTATCGAACCTGAAAAGGCAGAGGATACTAAGACAGTTCAAAATGGTTACTTCGAGGATGCAGACGTCAAGGACCGCACTTTGAGTGACTATGCAGGTAACTGGCAATCAGTTTATCCTTTCCTTGAAGATGGCACGTTTGATCAAGTCTTTGACTACAAGGCTAAGTTGACTGGTAAGATGACTCAGGCTGAATACAAGGCTTACTATACAAAAGGCTATCAGACAGATGTCACTAAGATCAACATTACTGATAACACTATGGAATTTGTTCAAGGTGGACAAAGTAAGAAATTCACCTACAAGTATGTCGGAAAGAAAATCTTGACTTATAAGAAAGGCAATCGTGGCGTGCGCTTCCTCTTTGAAGCCACAGATGCTGACGCTGGACAATTCAAGTATGTTCAGTTTAGTGACCACAATATCGCCCCAGTTAAGGCAGAACATTTCCATATCTTCTTTGGAGGCACAAGCCAAGAAGCCCTCTTTGAAGAAATGGACAACTGGCCAACCTACTATCCAGATAACTTATCTGGACAAGAAATCGCCCAAGAAATGTTGGCGCATTGATGAGAAATCGACTAGTTCTTAAGAGCTGGTCGGTTTTTGGGTAATAGATAGCTAACTATATTATAGACCTTTCAGATACCTAAGGAACTTTAAACAATAAATAAAACTCTTGAAATATCTGGACCTGTATGTTAGAATAATTTTATCGGGTAAGGTTCATTAGAACACCAAAGCCCTTAACTATGCCAGTAGTTAAGGGCTTTTTTGACGTATCTTAGCGATTTAACGGGTGTTTACAGGCTAGTCAGTCGGTCTACTTCTTACCATCTAGCCATTTGCAGACGAAATACAAAATAATTCCTGCTATAACGTCCGCTACAATAGTAAGAACGAGCTCTGGGGCAAGGTTCATTAGTTTCACCTCCTCTCACGAACCGTAAGGAACGTAATCGGTAACCGATGACAAAAATAGTATACCACACTAAATTTAGATCATCAACCTTGTTTAATTCTTGAAATGTAGGGAATAGGCAAAAAGTCTTTAAAACTTTAAAATCAGAAAACGTATAGTATCAGATGTATAAAATTTTGATGTTATATCAATTATAAAAGTGGATAGGAAAGTTTTCTGATTATCAGAATTCCTTCCTATCCACTTTTTGAAGATTGTAAGTTAGCTTAATTTTATATAGAATCAGTTTATTTGTTTTATTTATCAAAACCTTGCAAAGCTTTTTGGCGTTCTTCTACTTGACCTTTAGCATCTAGTTTATTACCAGCGTATACAGCTGATTCCCATGATCCGTACATTGGATTTGGGAAGATGATGAATTTTTCACCGAATTCTTTTTGCAATTCTTCAAGTTGTTTATCACGGTCAGATTCAGAAGTCTTAGAAAAATCTGCAAAGTCTACGAGGTTATCACCAAATAATAAGATAAGATTTGTTTTTTCTTGAACTTTTTGGCGACGACCTTCTTTGGATTTTACACCACTTTCTAAGAACATGAGATGATCACGTCCTTGAACAGGAATTCCTTCACTTTCAAGATTTTTAATGGTAGCATCTACTTGATTAGCTGAGCGGTCAGAAATATAGTAGATTTGGACACCGTTTTGATCAGCAAATTGAAGAAAATCCTTGGCGCCTGGGACGGCTTTTGCTGCAGCTTTTTGAACCCAAACATCCCAATTTTCGGGTGTAAATGCTGTACCGTCTTTGACATTTTGTACTTGATAAGGGCTATTATCTAGGACAGTTTCATCCAAGTCTAAAACGATAGAGTAAGGTTTGTCTGATTCTGTTTTGAGTAATTCCTTTAGGTGATTTGTTGCAACGTTATAACCCTGTATGTATAAAGCTTTAGTTTCAGCTGATTTTTGATACCAAAGAGTTGACATAGTGTTTTCTCTTGACCGTAGTTGGTCATATGTCAATGTAATCTGATTATCAGATGAGCTATTATTGCTTGTCTGTGTTTCTGTAGACTTTGTTGCACAACTAGCCAATAAGACGACAGAAGCAAGTGCAGAAAGGATTGTAACAGTAGTTTTTGCTGTTTTCATGAAATATCTCCTATTTATTCATTTCAATAAATAGTATAGCACGAGAGAAAAGTTAAGGCAAGTTATTCCCTGACCATTGATGTAGATTCTATAGAAGTTAATGTAATGAAAAAAGCGATTACTAACTTGAAATGTAGTTTCACCTCTAATTATTGACATTTCAGGAAAAATCGCAGTAAAAATTGCACAGCCTTCTTTAAATGTGCTATAATACAGGAAAAATAATAATGGAGGTCACGATAATGGCAACATTTTTGATGATTTTTGTGGTGGTTTGTGTGCTCCTATTGGTGATAGTCACACTGAGTACAGTTTATGTGGTTCGTCAGCAGTCGGTGGCGATTATTGAGCGCTTTGGGAAATATCAAAAGGTTGCCAATAGCGGTATTCATATTCGCTTGCCTTTTGGGATTGACTCGATCGCAGCTCGGATTCAGTTGCGCTTGTTGCAAAGCGATATTGTGGTTGAGACCAAGACCAAGGACAATGTGTTCGTTATGATGAATGTAGCGACTCAGTACCGTGTCAATGAGCAGAGCGTGACAGATGCTTACTATAAACTCATGCGTCCAGAATCTCAAATTAAATCTTATATCGAAGATGCCCTTCGTTCTTCTGTTCCAAAATTAACCTTGGATGAATTGTTTGAGAAAAAAGATGAGATTGCCCTTGAAGTCCAACACCAAGTAGCAGAAGAAATGACTACTTACGGTTATATTATCGTGAAAACCTTGATTACCAAGGTCGAACCAGATGCAGAAGTTAAGCAATCCATGAATGAAATCAATGCGGCGCAACGCAAGCGGGTCGCAGCGCAAGAATTGGCGGAAGCAGACAAGATTAAAATCGTCACTGCAGCTGAAGCAGAAGCAGAAAAAGACCGCCTTCATGGTGTGGGGATTGCCCAACAACGTAAGGCGATTGTGGATGGATTGGCAGAGTCTATCACAGAACTCAAGGAAGCCAATGTTGGCATGACAGAAGAACAAATCATGTCCATCCTCTTGACCAACCAGTATTTGGATACCTTGAATACCTTTGCCTCTAAAGGAAATCAAACAATCTTTTTACCAAATACTCCAAATGGTGTGGATGATATCCGTACTCAAATCTTGTCAGCCCTTCGCGCTGAGAAGAAATAATAGACTAAAGAGCTTGGCAACAGGCTCTTTTTGCATTGCATTTGTTAAGAAAAGCAAAGAACATTGATATACATTTAAATAAAAATTATTGTATGTTGTCCCCCTTAATTTGGAGTGATAAGGGAATAACTAGAAAGATTTGTGAATACAAACTATTTCTGATATACTAAATATACAGTAATAATGAATGATAGGATATGGGATGAAAGAATTTCAATTTGAGAGAAAGCAGCGTTTTTCTTTGAGAAAATATACAATAGGAGCTTGTTCGGTCTTGCTAGGAACGAGTTTATTTTTTGCTGGTATGGGGGCTCAACCCGTACAGGCTACAGAAACGACTTCAACACTAATTTCAAGTCATTACTTGGATGAGCAGGATTTACCTGAAAAGTTGAAATCTGAGTTGCAATGGTTTGAAGAAAATAAGATTGAGGTAAAAGAGGGAAAAGAATACTATTTTGTCTATCGAAAATTGGCTACAAGATTACCAGAAACAGGTCTGTTTTCTAATGATGAGATGTTTATCTTGGGAGCAGGATTATTATTGCTTTCCTTCACTTTAATCAAGAGAAAAAAGGGAGCGTCTTACTTCCTTGTGAGCGTCTTTGCTGTTGGTGGTTTGGGAGTATCCATCTCTGCTTTAGAAAATCTGGTAGAATTGCAACCAGCCCTTGTTAAGAGAGTAGAAGGTCAGTTTTTACCAAGTCCTGAAACAGTCCAAGGATATAAATTTACGGGATATTATTTGGTAAGAGATAGTGCTAGTAAGGAACTTTCTGTTGATAAGGTAGAGTCGCCAGCATTATCTCAAAAGGAGGAAAGTTCAGAATTTCAGTCTAAGAGGATTGTACCACAGACTACATCTCATTTTAGCTCGACTAAAGATCTTGTGCAATATCCTCAACCATCTTACTCTGTTGAGCCTGTTTTAAATCCAACTCCTGAAAAAAGTATGAGTATTGAGTCTAAAAAGGTACCAGATGAAGGAATGAAAACTGTTACTGAAGACAAGCCAGAACTGGAAGTTAGGATAGGGGAGATAGAGTTTGAAACTCAATTTCAGTCTGACCCAACTCTGGCTAAGGGAGAAAAAAGAATTTCTATAGAAGGTGCAAAGGGACAAGAACGAATCTTAACAGAAGTAAGGGTTGTCGATGGTATTGTTACGCGAAATGAAGTAGGGAGAGAAGTGCTTCGTGAACCAGTTGCTCAGGTGATTTTGGTCGGGACAAAAGAGAAGGAACCTCAAGAAAATGGTATAAGCCTAGCCCCGGAAGTCCAACCACCTCTTCCGTCTTATGAGGGCGGTGTTTCCGGTGAGTCCTTAGTAGAACCACCTCTTCCGTCTTATGAGGGCGGTGTTTCCGGTGAGTCCTTAGTAGAACCACCCCTTCCGTCTTATGAGGGCGGTGTTTCCGGTGAGTCCTTGGTGGAACCACCCCTTCCCTCTTATGAAAGCAGTGTTTCCGGTGAATCCTTGGTGGAGCCGTCCCTTCCATCTTATGAAGGTGGTGTTTCTGGCGAATCCTTGGTGGAACCGTCCCTTCCATCTTATGAAGGTGGTGTTTCTGGCGAATCCTTGGTAGAACCAGCGCTTCCGTCTTATGAAGGCGGTGTTTCCGGTGAGCCTTCGGTAGAGCCATCTCTTCCGTCTTATGAGGGCGGTGTTTCTGGTGAATCCTTGGTGGAACCGTCCCTTCCTTCTTATGAGGGTGGTGTTTCCGGCGATCCTTCGGTAGAGCCATCTCTTCCGTCTTATGAAGGTGGCGTTTCCGGTGAGCCTGAGATACAGGAGGCTCTCCCAGAGTACAAAGAAGACACTCAACTTCCTCAGACCAAAGTGGAGACCAAAGCTGTTCCTTATGAAACCGTTTATGAAAAGAATGAGAAACTAGACCACGGCGTTACAAGAGTAAAAATTCCGGGTGTTGAGGGACAAGAACAAGTTACTACTACCTATACTAAAGATCAAGCAAGTGGAAATATTTCTGAGAATAAAACTGTCAAAATAGTAGCTAACAAAGTTGATCAAGTTGTAGAAGTTGGAACTAAACCGAGTGTTGAAACTACTGTCCTATCTCATAAAACGATTTACCAAGTGAATCCTGCTTTGGAGTTCAGACGACAGGAAGTAGCGGTTGCAGGGCATGATGGTTCGGTGGAAACTAGGACGACTTATCAACTAGACAAGGCAACAGGTCAGGTGACGGTATCTGATACTACTAGACAAGTAAATTCAGCAGTCGATAAAGTGATTCAAGTTGGTAATGTGGAAAAAGTAATACAACCGATTGCTGTTACTGAGGAGCGAAGAGAGGATTTGTCACTTGCTAAAAATATAGAAAAGGTAGCCTCTGAAGGAGAAGTTGGTGAGAATACACTTACCAGAACATACGCTATCAATGAACAAACTGGTGAATTGGTTAATTCTCAAGAAACGAGTCAAATAACAAAACTAATGAAACCGAGAGTTGTTTTAGTTGGTAGTCAGGAGGATAAACCACACTTACTTCCGGCTAATAGTGAGAGAGAAGATGCTGTGGATGTGTCTGCTCTGACCACAAGCGTGAGATCAGTAGATTTCTTACATGACAGTAAACTAAAAGCACAGTTAGAGCCTACCTATGATCCTCGAGATATTATAACAAAGAGAATTGCGCTCAGAAAAACACACCCAAATATCACTGACCAAGAAGTCAAAGATATGTTGCGCACAGAGTATCTTCAAAAACTGTCAATTCAAGAAAGCTTTGATCAGACGAAGACGCAAGCTGAGTCAAGTTTCAAAAAGATAGCCTCGCATACATTGGGAATTATAGGAGATACCCCTAAAAATCGCAGCAAGGTCAAACAAGAGCTTGAGCAATACAAAGAGCAGATTTTGTTGGGACTGTCTTATATCAATCGTTTTTATAATATTCAATTTGGGGACACGAATATTCGTGATATTCTGGCCTTTAATCCAAGCTCATTTGGCAATAAGACAATGACCGCCTTGGATAGTTTGAAAAAATTAGGATCCATGTCTTATGAAGAGATGAAATTGACCAATAGTCCTCAAACATTTACAAAGTATTTATCTACTATTACAGGTAAGGCTAGTTTGAAGGAATTTTTAGACAGCAATCGCCAACTCTTTACGTCAGATGATGCGGATACTTGGCTTAAAAAATCTAGCCAAGCTATGATTGTTGAAAAATCATCTAAGGAAAATCTTTCAGCGCATGTCGGGTTGTATAGCAAGTTGACAGCTGGGGAAAAGGATCCTCGTAAACAAGAGGCCAATATGGCTGCTATTTTGGGACTTTTGAATGTGAAAGAACCAAATGTTTACGTGATTAGCAATATGGCGACGATTACCTATGGTAATATTGGTTCCTATATAGATACTTCTCTTTCCCAGTCTAATCCAACTAAGTACCAGGCTGAGCTTGCTAGAGTCAAGTCTTTAATTGAAAAGGCGGCTGTACAACAAGCCAACTATGTTGATACTCTTTATCGTATAACAAAACCAGAAAATCGTGATAAGTTGCTGACAAATCGCTTGATTATTGATACGATGAAGAAATATACAAGCAATCCGAATGCCCAGATTGATAGCACTTGGTCATCAGCTGCTGGTAATGGAGCTGATAAGGGAGTCGACCAATTTATGACTCCTATGAATTACTATTCTCCAGTAAGTAAGGTGGGAGCTGAGGCCAATGGATTAGGTGTCCGTTACTTTATAGATAGGGTTCTGGATGATAGAGGTTCAGCGACTTATTCTCATGAAATGACGCACTTACTAGATAGAACGGTCTTGTTTAATAATCACGGTCGTCGAGATGGTACAGCGGCAGAGTTTTATGCGCGTGGTATTTTTGAAAACTCCTATAATCCAGAAAAGGATACTTATTTCAATCTCAACTTTGTATATGATGAGAGTGATAAGAATGGATTTTACAATAGAACACCTGATCGATTTAAAACAGCAGAAGATTTGCAATCTTACATGAAGGGAAGTTTTGATGTCCTTTATACTCTAGATTACCTAGAAGCTGAGGCAAGTAAAGGCTTATCTGCAGAAGACAAGATGAGTTATTTCAAAAAAATAATGCCGATTCCTTCAACAGGTTCTAGAACTTGGGTAGATTACCGTAATACAGCAGTTAAACCAACTCATAAGAGTGAGGAGATTCAAGCTCTGACCTTAGAAGATGCCAAAAAATTGACAGATATTGATAGTTTGATTGACAATCATATCCTGGTCAATCGTTATATCATTGCTGGTTTTTTGGATAAAGGTAAGATTGCAGCAAATGGTTACTATACTGTTGATATGTTTGATACCATTTATGGTGTTAGTCAAAATGACTCTGGTATGAGTGGGGACATCACCTTTAGAAAACAAGCCTTTGAATTGATGGCTACTTTGGGCTACTATGAAGGATTTGTTCCTTATGTGTCAAATCAATATAAAAACCAAGCTGAAGCGGCAGGAAAACCATTATCTGATAAGTATATTTTTGAAAAAATTCTAGGAAAAACATATGCGGAGTTCAAAAAAGATCAAATTAATGAACGTGTTGCAAAATTAGATAGCCTGAAATCTATTACGATAAATTACAACGGAAAATCAGAAGTAATTGCAAGTAAAGAAAAACTACAATCACTAATGAACGAAGCTGTTTTAGCTGAACTAGCCCAGATAAAAGCAGGAAATACCACGGCTAAAAAGTTTGAGTTTATAGAAACACCAGTGCAAAAACTGAAAAAAGCGATTTATAAAGCTTATCTCAAAGATTCAGATGACTTTAGACAATCGATTTACAATAGCTAAGACAAAAGGAACATCTCTCTGGAATGAACATTCAGAGGGGTGTTTTTTGGTCTTTTTTGAGGTTTGTATTGTTTATTGCAAATGATAGTTTGTATGAACATGGAGTGATTTTCAGACTTTTCCACAAATTATAGAATCTTTTCTGAGTATTTAGGGAGTGATGGAGGAAGTCTTGAAAGCGCTTTTGTTTTGTGCTATAGTCAAGTATATCGATTCGTTTAAAGAGGAATGCTTGTATGAGAAGAGAAGAAGTTTTACGAAATCACTGGTTTTTTAGCCAAGAGGTGGGGAAGGAAGAGGCCTTGGCGTCGGATTTTCAGAGGGGAAATTGGCAGGCTATTCAAGTGCCACACGACTGGAGTATTTACAATGATTTTGACCAGTATTCGCCAGCGCAAAATGAGGGTGGGCAGTTAAACGGGGGTCAAGCCTGGTACCGTACGCAGTTTTACTTGGAAGAAGATGCCAGTCTTGTATCGGTGCGTTTGTTGTTTGATGGAGTTTACATGAATGCCCAAGTCTATATTAACGGGCAAGTACTGGGCTATTATCCCAATGGCTACACACCTTTTTCTTATGATATCACGCCTTATCTAAGAAATGATGGGACGGCCAACCAGCTTGCGGTTTTTGTGGAAAATAAGCAACCTAGCAGTCGTTGGTACTCTGGTAGCGGTATTTACCGAGAAGTAAAATTATTGATTACAGATTCGGTGCATCTGGATTTATATGGAATTAAGATAGAAAGTCCCAAGCTAAAGGAACAAAGGCAATCTTGGGTGGAAACCCAGCTTACAAGCAAGGTTTCAAATGATGGGCCTCAGTCCGTGTCGGTGTATTTGGAGCAGAGTATCTGGTATGATGGCCAACAGCTGTCAGACTGGCAGGCGACTGATTCTGTAATGATTGAGTCTGAGGACAAATATTCTTTCCAACAAGCCATATCAATTTTTCAACCCTTGCTTTGGGATATTGACCATCCCTACCTTTACCAATTGAAGACTCGCCTTTATAAAAATGGCATTTTGGTTGATGAAGAAGAGGAGACCTTTGGTTACCGCTATATGGATTGGCAAGCGGATAAGGGCTTCTTTCTCAATGGTCGCTGTTTGAAGATTCATGGAGTTTGTCTGCACCATGACTATGGAGCGCTGGGAGCTGTGGAAAACAGGTCAGCTGCTGAGAGACGCTTGCGCCAGATGAAAGAAATGGGGGTCAATGCGATTCGAATCACGCATAATCCAGCCAGTAGTATCTTGCTGGATGTGGCTGCCAAAATGGGCTTACTTATCCAAGAAGAAGCCTTTGATACCTGGTATGGAGGCAAGAAAGAATATGATTATGGTCGCTTTTTTGAGGAAGAAGCGACTCACCCAGAAGCGAAAGCAGGCGATTTCTGGTCAGATTACGATTTGCGCACTATGATTGAGCGTGGCAACAACAATCCAGCGATTTTTATGTGGTCCTTGGGAAATGAAGTCAGCGAAGCAAATGGCGATGCTCATTCATTGAAGACTATCAAACGCTTGCTAGGAAGGGTAAAGGAGGTGGATGATAGTCGTTTTGTGACTATGGGAATGGATCAATTCCGCTTTGGCAATGGTTCTGGAGGTCATGAAAAGATTGCTGATTTGCTGGATGTGGTGGGTTTGAATTACTCAGAAGACAATATTGACGGGATTCGCAAAAGACATCCCAAGTGGCGTCTTTATGGGTCTGAAACCTCATCGGCTACACGGACGCGTGACAGCTATTTTCGCCCAGATAAGGAATGGGTTGGGGATAATCGTCGAGTGCGGAATTTTGAACAGTCGGACTATGGCAATGATCGGGTTCCTTGGGGGAAGACAGCGACAACTTCTTGGATAGCAGATAGGAATCGGCTGGACTATGCAGGTCAGTTTATCTGGACAGGAGTGGACTATATCGGTGAGCCGACTCCTTGGCACAATCAAAATGATACGCCTGTAAAGAGTTCCTATTTTGGGATCGTGGATACGGCAGGGATTCCTAAAAATGACTATTATCTCTATCAAAGTCAGTGGTTGGACCTAGATCAGCATCCCATGGTTCATATCTTACCCCACTGGAATTGGGAAATCCACAAGAGTTATCAACAAGTTGTGGATAAGTGTGGGGATATCCCTGTTCGAGTGTATTCAAATGCTGGTTCAGTAGAGCTATTTCTCAATGGAAAATCCCAAGGCAGAAAGAATTTTCAGGAAAAATGGACTTCAGATGGTAGAAAATACCAAGAGGGAGCAAGTTCTGAACAACTTTATCTCGAATGGCGTTTGGCTTATCAACCAGGAGAATTGCATGCTGTAGCCTATGATTATCAAGGTCAGATTGTGGCAGAAGATAGGGTGGTGACTGCAGGTAAGCCAGCCAAAATCGGGTTACATGCCGAGAAAACAAAACTGGAGCCAGATGGGCAAGACCTCCTTTATCTCTATTTTGATGTATTGGACAAGGATGGAAATTGGGTACCGAGTGCTTCCAATCAGCTTCATTTTAAAATTGAAGGCCCTGCTCGTATTGTAGGTGTGGATAATGGTAGGCAGGCTAGTCGTGAACGTTACCAGGCTCAGAAAAATGGTCGGTTTAAGCGGCAAGCCTTTCATGGCAGAGGTGTCCTTTTGATTCAGAGTTTAGATCAGGCAGGTCACGTAAGAGTAAAAGCCAGTGCCAGAGGGCTAGAGCCAGCAAGTTTTGATATCTTAGTGGGAGAGGCTTTGGCTACCCAACCAGTGAGAAATAAGCGCTTATTTGAGATTCGAGTGGACAAGCAGGCCGGATTACAAGAAGGAGATTCCCCAGCTATTGGACTTTATCCACAAACTGTGGATAACCCTGTGAACAAGGTGGGGAATAGTGAAGTGATTTGGGAGACGAGTGGTAGTGCCCACGCCATTATCAAGCAGGGAGTGCTTTATTGCTTGTCTGCAGGGGACTTGGCTATTCGCGCCTTTTATCAAGGGAAGGCCTATCAAACTCATTTTCAGGTGGCAGAAAATACCTCACTAGGGCAGGCAGTTTCTGTACGATCACTTCGCTTGTATACAGCTAAGGGAACTTATCCACAGCTGCCATCTTCAGTTTTGGTGGACTATGAGTTCGGTGGTGCAAAACGAGTCAAGGTTGTTTGGGAGGCAATCTCCGAAGAAGATATAGCAAGCTTTCATAAATTTACGGTATCTGGTCATCTTGAGGGGCTGGATATAAAGGCTTCTGCTCAGGTTTGTGTCCAAGGGATTTGCGCTATTGAGCCTGAAAAGGTTTGGACGCTTGTCAAGGAAGTCCCACATTTACCAGATCGAGTCAAGCTAGTCTTATCAGATGGCAGAAGAGATACGGCCAAGGTGACTTGGGATGAACTCGAACCTCAAGTCTATGCTCAGGTAGGAGAAAGTGTGCTCACAGGACAAGTAGCGGGCTGTGAGTTGCCAGCAACAGTCACCATTCATGTGACAGATGTCAGTGTAGATGGGGAAGTTATTTCCGATCAGTGGACAGGATCCAACCTGCCTCTGGTCTTTGCTTCCCATTCAGAGCCGAATCACCCAGCCTCATATCTCAATGACAAGGTTATTGCTCGGAAGAAATCGACAGCCAATACTTGGATTGCCAAGTCAGAGCAAGCCAGCGTGGGTATTCTGTTTGGAGATGCAGGGATTTTAAAACCGCGATTTGTGGATAACCTGACCTTGTATTATGTTGAAAATCAAGAATATGTGGCCGTTGAGCCGACCTTTATCGATTATTATGTAGGGAATGAGCCTGCCTTGCCTCGGACTCCCAACCATTTGGACAAGGATTCTCTACTCAAACAAGAGGAGAATTGGCGCCCTGTATCAGGCATCCGAAAAGTGTCAAGTGACAAGGATGAAGAGCTTCGTTTTGAATTTGATAAGGTGAAGACTTACGCCCTTCGTCTTCGATTTGAAAGTTTGACTAGTCCCCTAGCCTTAACCGAATTGCAAGTATATGCCAAAAAAGTAAAGAAAAGTGTAGATAGGAAGTAGTATGGTAAGAGAAATAAAACCGCATGGGCCCTTGCCTAGTCAGGCCCAGCTAGCTTATTTAGAGGATGAACTAGCAGCCTTTATCCATTTTGGGCCTAATACCTTTTATGACCAGGAATGGGGGACAGGTCAGGAGGAACCTGAACGCTTTAATCCGACCAGGTTAGATGCGCGTGAGTGGGTTCGCGTGCTCAAGGAAACGGGCTTTAAAAAGTTGATTTTGGTGATCAAGCACCACGACGGCTTTGTCCTCTATCCGACAGCTCACACAGATTATTCGGTCAAGGCCAGTCCTTGGAGGAATGGAGAGGGAGACTTGCTCCTTGAGGTGTCCCAAGCTGCCACAGAGTTTGATATGGATATGGGGGTCTACCTATCACCGTGGGATGCCCATAGTCCCCTCTATCATGTGGACCGAGAAGCGGACTATAATGCCTATTATCTGGCTCAGCTGAAGGAAATCTTATCAAATCCTGCCTATGGCAATGGAGGGAAATTTGCTGAGATCTGGATGGATGGTGCCAGAGGAGAGGGCGCTCAAAAGGTTAATTATGAATTTGAAAAATGGTTTGAAACCATTCGTGAGCTTCAGGGCGATTGCTTGATTTTTTCAACAGAAGGCACCAGCATTCGCTGGATTGGCAATGAACGAGGGTACGCAGGTAATCCCCTGTGGCAAAAGGTGAATCCTGAAAAATTAGGGACAGAAGCAGAGTTGGGCTATCTTCAGCATGGGGATCCTTCAGGCACGATTTTCTCAATCGGTGAGGCAGATGTTTCCATTCGGCCGGGCTGGTTCTACCATGAAGAGCAGGATCCTAAGTCACTTGAGGAGTTGGTCGAAATCTATTTTCACTCGGTGGGTCAAGGAACTCCACTCTTGCTCAATATTCCGCCGAATCAAGCTGGGCTATTTGATGCAAAGGATATTGAACGCCTCTATGAATTTGCGGCCTATCGCAATGAGCTCTATAAAGAAGATTTAGCTCTGGGAGCTGAGGTATCTGGTCCAGCTCTTTCCACAAACTTTGCTTGTCGCCATTTGACAGACGGTCTTGAGACTAGTTCATGGGCAAGCGATGCAGACTTGCTCATCCAGCTAGAACTAGACTTAGGGTCACCTAAAACTTTTGATGTAATTGAGTTAAGAGAAGATTTGAAGCTAGGGCAACGAATCGCTGCTTTTCATGTGCAAGTAGAGGTGGATGGCGTCTGGCAAGAATTTGGTAAGGGCTTTACAGTTGGTCATAAGCGCCTCCTGCGAGGTCCGCTAGTAGAGGCGAAAAAGGTGCGCGTGATGATTACAGAGTCACAGGATTTACCTGTACTGACTAATATTTCACTCTATAAAACTCCTAGCTTATCAAAAACAGAAGTTGTTCAGGGACTGGCATTTGCAGAAAAAAGTCTAGCTGTGGCAAAGGGAGAGACTCTTCATTTTAAGGTTGAACGTAGCGAAAGTAGTACTCCTTTGGAGGCTAAGATTTCGATTCAACCGGGGACAGGTGTTCATGGCGTTGCCTATCAGGATGAGATTCAATTCCTTCAATTTCAAGCTGGGGAAAGCAAAAAAGATTTGTGCCTACCAACTCTGCACTTTGCTGCTGATAAGACCTTGGATTTCTATCTGAATCTGACTGTTGATGGACAGCTGATTGATCAAGCTCATATTTTAGTTGAAACGAGATAAAAATCCTCACAATTCATTTCCTTTTCGAATAAATAGATAGAACCATCGAATCTAACAAAATTAGATTTCAAACTATGGTATAATAGAAGGAGGAAATGGATGATTTTAAGACATCCGGGCATCAGCCCAACCAATGACTTGGTTGCTAAGAAAATCTTTAGCAATCCAGAAATCACTTGTCAATTTATTCGCGATATGCTGGACTTGCCAGCCAAAAATATAACTATTTTAGAGGGAAGCAATATTCATGTCTTACCTTCCATACCTTACTCGGCGCAGGATTTCTATACCAGTATAGATGTTTTGGCGGAGTTGGACAATGGGACACAAGTAATTATTGAGATTCAGGTGCATCATCAGAATTTTTTCATCAATCGCCTGTGGGCTTACCTTTGCAGTCAGGTCAATCAAAACCTTGAAAAAGTTCGCCAACAAGAAGGCAATACTCACCAGAGTTATAAACATATCGCACCAGTATACGCTATCGCAATCGTGGATAGCAACTACTTTCAAGATGATTTAGCCTTTCACAGTTTTAGTATGCGAGAGGATACGACAGGTGAGGTCTTAACCATCACAAACAATGGACAAGAAAACCATCTGGTTAAGATGGCATTCTTGGAATTAAAAAAATACAGAGAAACCAGCAAAGATGAGGTTCGCAAGCCGTGGTTGGAGTTTTTCGGGAACAAACCTTTTACCCAGCAACCCGAGCGAGCCATCAGCCAGGCAGATCAACTGCTGGACTACAAGAGCTGGTCCGAGGAGGACAGGAAAATGTTTAGTCAACTACGTATGCGCGAAGAACAAGCCTTATTAGCGCATGACTATGCCTTGGAACAAGCTGAAGAAAAAGGCTTAGAACGTGGTCTTGAACGTGGTCGTGCAGAAGGTATTGAACAAGGTTTAGAGCGTGGACTTGAACGAGGAAAAGTTGAAGGAAGTTTGTCTATGCTAGTAAATCTAGTACATCAAGGTCTCCTGACTTCTGAAGTTGCCAGCCATCAATTAGGCATGACCGTGGCTGAGTTTGAGGAGCTATTGAAAGACCATCATAAATAAGACCTAAAAATACAGAGAAACCAGCAAAGATAGGATTCGCAAGCCGTGGTTGGAGTTTTTCGGGAACAAACCCTTTACCCAGCAACCCGAGTGAGCCATCAGCCAGGCAGACCAACTGCTAGACTACAAGAGCTGGTCCGAGGAGGACAGGAAGATGTTTAGCCAACTACGTATGCGTGAAGAACAAGCCTTGTTAGCACAGGACTATGCCTTGGAACAAGCTGAAGAAAAAGGCTTAGAACGTGGTCGCGCAGAAGGTATTGAACAAGGTTTAGAGCGCGGGAAAGTTGAAGGAAGGGAAGAGGGGAAACTCTTTGCCTTCTTAGACATGGTTCGCCAACATGCTTTAACTTCCGAATTTGCGAGTGAGCAATTAGGTATGACCGTCGCTGAGTTTGAGGCGTTGTTGTAATACCATCATAAATAAGATCTAAAAATACAGAGAAACCAGCAAAGACGAGGTTCGCAAGCCCTGGTTGGAGTTTTTCGGCAACAAGCCCTTTACCCAAGAACCCGAGCGAGCCATCAGCCAAGCAGACCAACTGCTAGACTACAAAAGCTGGTCCGAGGAGGACAGGAAGATGTTTAGTCAACTACGTATGCGAGAAGAACAGGCATTGTTAGCACAGGACTATGCCTTGGAACAAGCTGAGGAAAAAGGCTTAGAACGTGATCTTGAGCGTGGTAAAGTTGAAGGAAGGGAAGAAGGGAAACTTTTTGCCTTTCTGGATATGGTCCGTCAAGGTCTTCTGACTTCCGAGATAGCAAGCCAGCAAGCCAGCAATTAGGCATGAGCGTCGCTGAGTTTGAGGCCTTGTTGTAAGTAGAAAACGATGACATGTTACCGAAATGAGGTAGCATGTTTTATTTTTGGTTCATATGTTTTACGGATAATTTTTTCTTATGCAGTGCAAAAGTAATTTGTCTCACCCTTCAAACTTATTTATTTTTCTACTAACCCTTTATGAATGCGCTATCTTTGTGAATGGAATTAAAACAAAAGCAAATTTATCATAAACATATGTGAATTATTTATTTATAAAAAAGGGAAAACATACCGAATCAATTTATCTGAAAATTCCCTAATTTCGCAAAAACTTTTTAAAATTTTTTTGGAAAATTTTAATTCAAATCATTTGCATATATATTGAAAATAAGATAAAATGTAAATTGTAGATTTCTACATACAGGTGTCATGTGGAAATCAAATCATTAACCTCACAAAAGGAGAAAATAATGGAAAACAAACCATCTATGAGTCGTGTTGAACGTCTGCACCGTGAGAAGGTCACTCGTTACTCGATCCGTAAATATAGTTTTGGGGCGGCTAGTGTAGCTGTCGCTGCTCTTTTCATGTTCTTAGGGAATGGAGCTGTATCTGTTCAAGCGGATCAAATCCAACCTGGAGACACAGCTGCTGCTCAGCCAGCAACTCCAGCTTTGGACAAGACCCAACTTGAAAGCTACATTTCAGAAATTGAGACAAAACTTTCTAACGGTTCTTACGATAACAAAACTGAGGAAAGTGTTGCAGTATTAAAAGCTGAACTAGAATCTGCAAAAGCTACATTAGCGAACGCAACTACTCAAGCTGAACTAAAGACAGCTTACAGCAAACTTGTCACTACAGCTAACTCTAAATTAAAAAACAAACCTGTAGAGAAAAAAGAAACTCCAGCAGTAGATACAACTGAAGGCAAAGAAACTGTAGGTAAAAAAGCAGAAAACACTGAGAAAAACCCAGAATCTAACTCAATCGAAAATACCGGTTCAAAGGACGAACGTAACGGGAAACCGATGGATAAAGATAATGCGTTTAGAGCTGAGACAACTGAAACTCAAGGTAATTTTACTTATTCTATGGAGTATTCTACTGGAAAAGAAATTTACCTTTATAATGAAGAAGACGCAGATGTCAATATTACAGTTAACTCAACAGCCGGAAAAATCAAAAGAGCAACAGTTAAAGCTGGAAGTGGTCAGTTCACACTAAAAGAGAAAAGTGATGCAGCGATAGCTTATGCGAAAGGTCAAAGCTCAACTAAGCCTGAGGAAGAAGAAGTTGAACGAGATGATTTTGGTTGGAGTTATCATCAAATAATCACTGAAACTCAAGGTCCAGTAACAATTAAAATCACTGGTAAACCAAATGATACTTTTAAAGGGCTTAAACCTTACACAAAAACTGAAGATCAACGAGCAGTATTGGGAGCAAGATATCTAGAACTTGAAGATTCTACTGGAGCTAAACTACCTGGAGGTAGGAATCCATCGTCTCCTGGCTATTTCAACTTAGTTGTTAAATCTCAAACATACAAATACGATATTCAACCAGTAGCAGAGGGGGATAAAGTTGCTGTTGCAGATATCAACAACTTAACTCCAACTGATATTAACAACATCAAAGAGAAAATCAAGATCCAATATTCTGATAAAGCAACTACAGAAGATGCTCGACTAGCTTCTAAAAAAGGAGAAGTCGTAAATCCTAGATCTTCAGTAGTGAAAGCAATCGCGGTTGCCAACGGAACAGTTACTGTTACCTATAATGACGATTCAGTAGACACTACTCCAGTTGCAAGCGTAGCACGCACTAACCCAGCACCAACAGTAGAACTTCCATACTCAAATGCTGACAAACGTCAAATCTACGTTTACACAGGAGAAAATACTGACTTAACATTCACAGGTAAAGATGAAACAACAGTTAAAGATTTATACCTACGTGGACCAGGTGGTATTGGAAATGATAACACTGCAGGTTATGGATTTACAACAGGTAAGATTGATAACGGAGCTGTTACAAACGGAGTAGGAACAGTATCTGAAGATAAGAGAACAGCAACTATCAAGATGACAGGTGTTACAACTCTTAAAGCTCCAAACCAATGGACAAGTTTCATCGTTGCTAATGATAACGATAATGCAAAATCAATGCCATCAGATCAAACTTATGACGCTTCAACTGATGATGCAGTACGTCAACAAAAACCAGGATACGTTCAATTCGTTGTTAAATCTCAAACAGATAAGTACGATATCAAGGATCCAACAGAAAAAGTTACAGTAGCAGATCCAGCTAACGTAACAGATGAAGAGTTCGATACAATCAAAGCAAAATTAAAACTTGAGTACAATAAGTCTAATGACGATGCGAATATCTCAAAAGATTCTGATGTTACAGATCAAAATTCTAAAATTGCTTCAATAGAAAAAGATGACCAAGGAAATCTTGTAGTAACATATACAGATGGTTCAAAAGACACAAGACCATTATCAGACTTTGTAAACAAAGCACCAACAGTAGAACTTCCATACTCAAATGCAGACAAACGTCAAATCTATGTTTACACAGGTGAGAATACTGACCTAACATTCACAGGTAAAGACGAAAAAACAGTTAAAGATTTGTATCTACGTGGACCAGGTGGTATTGGAAGTGATAACACTGCAGGTTATGGATTTACAACAGGTAAAATTGATAACGGAGCTGTTACAAACGGAGTAGGAACAGTATCTGAAGATAAGAGAACAGCAACTATCAAGATGACAGGTGTTACAACTCTTAAAGCTCCAAACCAATGGACAAGTTTCATCGTTGCTAATGATAACGATAATGCAAAATCAATGCCATCAGATCAAACTTATGACGCTTCAACTGATGATGCAGTACGTCAACAAAAACCAGGATATGTTCAATTCGTTGTTAAATCTCAAACAGATAAGTACGATATCAAGGCACCGACAGAAAAAGTTGCAGTAGCAGATCCAGCTAACGTAACAGAAGCTGACTTAGCTAAAATCAAAGAAAAACTACAACTTGAGTACAATCAAAATAATGACGATGCGAATATCTCAAAAAATGCTCAAGTTACAGATAAAGATGCTAAAATTGCTTCAGTAACAAAAGATGACCAAGGAAATCTTGTAGTAACATACACAGACGGTTCAAAAGACACAAGACCATTATCAGAGTTTGTAACTCTAGACAAACAACCAGCTATTGAGGCAGTAAATACAGCAGCAACTGAGAAAATTGCAGCAATTAACTCAACTCCAAACGCTACTGATGAAGAAAAAGCAGCGGCAATTGCTAAAGTAAATGCTGATAAAGAAAAAGCTCTTGCTGAAATAGCGAAACCTGAAGTTACTACTAAAACAGCATTAGATGCAGCTCAAAAAGCAGGAACTGATGCAATTGCAAACGACAACCCTGTAGTAGCTAAGAAAGATGAAGCTAAAAAAGCAATTGATCAAGCGTTAGAAGCTAAAAACCAAGCAATCGATGACCGTACAGACTTAACTCCAGAAGAAAAAACTAAAGCTAAAGAAGCAGCAAAAGCGGAAGCAGACGTAGCTAAAGGTGCTATTGATGCAGCAACAACAGATGCAGCAGTTGATAAAGCTAAAGCAGATGGAACTAAAGCAGTTGCAAATGTAACTCCAGTAGCAAAAGCAGAAGCTAAGAAAGCAATTGCGAAAGCATTAGAAGATAAAAATAGTGAAATTGATAAGCGTACAGACTTAACTGATGAAGAAAAAACAGCAGCTAAGAATGAAGCGAAAGATAAAGCTGATGCACAATTAGCGAAAATCAATGAGCAACCTGATGCAGCAACTACACCAACAGCAGCTAAAACAGCTCAAGATGCAGTAGATGCAGCTAAGACAACAGGTGTAGATGAAGTTACTGCAGTTAATCCAGTAGCAGTTAAGAAACCAGCAGCTAAGAAAGCCATTGACGATGCACTTAAAGCTAAAGAAGCAGCAATTGACGCTCGTCCAGATTTAACTGATGCCGAGAAGAAAGCCGCTAAAGATGCCGCTAAAGCAGCCGCTGATAAAGCTAAAGCAGCAGTCGATGCAGCAACAACAGATGCAGCAGTAGACACAGCTAAAGGAACTGGTACAGGTGACATTGCGAAAGTTAACCCAGTAGCCAAAGAAGCAGCTAAGAAGGCAGTAGCAGATGAATTAGCTAAGAAAGAAGCAGCCATTGATGCTCGTCCAGACTTAACTGACGAAGAAAAAGATGCCGCTAAGAAAGATGCGCAAGCAAAAGCTAAAGCAGCAACAGACGCAATTAACACACAGCCATCTAACGCAGAAACACCAGAAAAAGCAGCAGAAGCTCAAAAAGCAGTAGACGCAGCTAAGAAAACAGGTGTAGATGAAGTTGCAGCTGTAAATCCAGAAGCAGTTAAGAAACCAGCAGCTAAGAAAGCTATTGACGATGCACTTAAAGCTAAAGAAGCAGCAATTGACGCTCGTCCAGATTTAACTGATGCCGAGAAGAAAGCCGCTAAGGATGAAGCTAAAGCAGCCGCTGATAAAGCTAAAGAAGCAGTCGATGCAGCACCAACAGATGCAGCAGTAGACGCAGCTAAAGGAACTGGTACAGGTGACATTGCGAAAGTTAACCCAGTAGCCAAAGAAGCAGCTAAGAAGGCAGTAGCAGATGAATTAGCTAAGAAAGAAGCAGCCATTGATGCTCGTCCAGACTTAACTGACGAAGAAAAAGATGCCGCTAAGAAAGATGCGCAAGCAAAAGCTAAAGCAGCAACAGACGCAATTAACACACAGCCATCTAACGCAGAAACACCAGAAAAAGCAGCAGAAGCTCAAAAAGCAGTAGACGCAGCTAAGAAAACAGGTGTAGATGAAGTTGCAGCTGTAAATCCAGAAGCAGTTAAGAAACCAGCAGCTAAGAAAGCCATTGACGATGCACTTAAAGCTAAAGAAGCAGCAATTGACGCTCGTCCAGATTTAACTGATGCCGAGAAGAAAGCCGCTAAAGATGAAGCTAAAGCAGCCGCTGATAAAGCTAAAGCAGCAGTCGATGCAGCACCAACAGATGCAGCAGTAGACGCAGCTAAAGGAACTGGTACAGGTGACATTGCGAAAGTTAACCCAGTAGCCAAAGAAGCAGCTAAGAAGGCAGTAGCAGATGAATTAGCAGAAAAAGAAAAAGCAATCGACGCTCGTCCAGACTTAACTGACGAAGAAAAAGATGCTGCTAAGAAAGATGCGCAAGCAAAAGCTAAAGAAGCAACAGATGCAATCGATGCTCAACCATCTATCGCAGAAACACCAGAAAAAGCAGCAGAAGCTCAAAAAGCAGTAGACGCAGCTAAGAAAACAGGTGTAGATGAAGTTGCAGCTGTAAATCCAGAAGCAGTTAAGAAACCAGCAGCTAAGAAAGCGATCGAAGATAAAGTTAAAGCTGTAAATCCAGATGCAACAGTAGTTGTAGATGATAAAGGAAATGCGACAGTCACAACTCCAGAAGGTAAGACAGCTGTAATTCCAGCAGCAGACTTGACGAAAGATCCAGAAGCTGCAACTAAACCAAATGCAGGCAACGACATCGTTAAACCAGCAGATAAGACAGTAGTAGCAAATCCAGAAAAACTTACAGACGCTGAGAAGAAAGCGATCGAAGATAAAGTTAAAGCTGTAAATCCAGATGCAACAGTAGTTGTAGATGATAAAGGAAATGCGACAGTCACAACTCCAGAAGGTAAGACAGCTGTAATTCCAGCAGCAGACTTGACGAAAGATCCAGAAGCTGCAACTAAACCAAATGCAGGCAACGACATCGTTAAACCAGCAGATAAGACAGTAGTAGCAAATCCAGAAAAACTTACAGACGCTGAGAAGAAAGCGATCGAAGATAAAGTTAAAGCTGTAAATCCAGATGCAACAGTAGTTGTAGATGATAAAGGAAATGCGACAGTCACAACTCCAGAAGGTAAGACAGCTGTAATTCCAGCAGCAGACGTAACTAAGTCAGCAGCAGATGCAGGTAAAGCAAATGCAGGAAATGCAGTAAACACACCAGCAGCTAAGGTAGAAGTTAAAGATCCAGCCAAATTAACAGATGAAGAAAAAGCAAAAGTTAAGAAAGCAATTGAGGCAGTCAACCCAGGATCTAAAGTTGTAGTAGACGATAAAGGAAANNNNGCAGCTAAGAAAACAGGTGTAGATGAAGTTGCAGCTGTAAATCCAGAAGCAGTTAAGAAACCAGCAGCTAAGAAAGCCATTGACGATGCACTTAAAGCTAAAGAAGCAGCAATTGACGCTCGTCCAGATTTAACTGATGCCGAGAAGAAAGCCGCTAAAGATGCAGCTAAAGCAGCCGCTGATAAAGCTAAAGAAGCAGTCGATGCAGCACCAACAGATGCAGCAGTAGACGCAGCTAAAGGAACTGGTACAGGTGACATTGCGAAAGTTAACCCAGTAGCCAAAGAAGCAGCTAAGAAGGCAGTAGCAGATGAATTAGCAGAAAAAGAAAAAGCAATCGACGCTCGTCCAGACTTAACTGACGAAGAAAAAGATGCTGCTAAGAAAGATGCGCAAGCAAAAGCTAAAGAAGCAACAGATGCAATCGATGCTCAACCATCTATCGCAGAAACACCAGAAAAAGCAGCAGAAGCTCAAAAAGCAGTCGATGGTGCAAAAGATAAAGGTGTAGCAGATGTTAAAGCTGTAAATCCAGAAGCAGTTAAGAAACCAGCAGCTAAGAAAGCCATTGACGATGCACTTAAAGCTAAAGAAGCAGCAATTGACGCTCGTCCAGATTTAACTGATGCCGAGAAGAAAGCCGCTAAAGATGCAGCTAAAGCAGCCGCTGATAAAGCTAAAGAAGCAGTCGATGCAGCACCAACAGATGCAGCAGTAGACGCAGCTAAAGGAACTGGTACAGGTGACATTGCGAAAGTTAACCCAGTAGCCAAAGAAGCAGCTAAGAAGGCAGTAGCAGATGAATTAGCTAAGAAAGAAGCAGCCATCGATGCTCGTCCAGACTTAACTGACGAAGAAAAAGCAGCAGCTAAGGAAGAAGCTCAAGCTAAAGCGAAAGAAGCAACAGATGCAATTGATGTTCAACCAGCTAATGCAGAAACACCAGAAAAAGCAGCAGAAGCACAAACAGCAGTAGATGGTGCTAAGAAATCAGGTGTAGATGAAGTTGCAGCTGTAAATCCAGATGCAACAGTAGTTGTAGATGATAAAGGAAATGCGACAGTTACAACTCCAGAAGGTAAGACAGCAACAATTCCAGCAACAGATTTAACTAAGTCAGCAGCAGATGCAGGTAAAGAAAACGCAGGAAATGGTGCAAACACACCAGCAACTAAGACAGTAGTTAAGGATCC
>NZ_PKIG01000007.1:0-82804 GCF_002860905.1 Streptococcus oralis subsp. dentisani
ATGTCGCGAATCAGTGTGTGATTTTTCTCAATTCTCCCTTTCTGGTCAGAGCGATTAGGGTCACAAAAGAAGAGTTTACACTCTCCTCGCACATCCATTTCGATATCATCGACCCTGGCAAACTCTCCACCATTATCGGTAAGAATGACAGGGAAGAGTTGGAAGAAATCTTTGTCAGCTTGGTGAAGAGTGTTCTTGATGTCATAGAGGTGTTTGGTAACCTCAAGGGCAGTTTTATTATCCAGAAGCCTAGCGAAGATAAAGTTACAGAAAGATAAATTGAAGGTGAGTAGGACTTTACCTCCCATTCTGCCCATAACCGTATCCATTTCCAGCCAAGAGTCTAGTTGATTCAGTGCTAAATAATTTAGGAAATCTTCATAGGAACGTCCTTTTTTAGCTTCTTTAGGGATGGAAGGTAGTTTACTTTTCCGTCTTTCTTTGAATTTAACGGCTCTGGCTAGGTCAATAGGAGCGATAGATAGGTATCCTTTTCGGATGTGCCGATAGACGATTGAGGAGCTGACATCAAGGTTATGAGTTTTGAGGATATGATAGATGTGTTGTCCCTTTTTAACCCCATCAGAAATGACTTTGTCCATGTCCCAGAAGGTCTTGGAATTGAGGGGAGTTCCTTCACGAGCTTCGACAAGAGTTTGTTCGTATTGTTTTTGAGCTTGTTTAGCGAGGTAGAAGATCTTTTTATAGCCACAATTCTGTCTTCTTTTAGGGCATCCATTACAGACAAAGGGAGCTTTGTTGAGTAGAGGGCAAGGAAGCTTATCGCATGTAGACTCTCGGACTTGTCTGTTTCGTTTGACTTCTTTGGAAACAGTGGTCGGGTCTTTTAGAATGGATTGTCCAATAGCTTTGAAGGTTTCACCGCGCTCTAAGCCTAGTTGGATATCATTACGGTCTGAAAGGGTAAGGTGTTTATGTTTTGTCATAGTGGACCTCATTTCTAACTCAAACGTCTCATACTTAATTCCACCATAAAAATCCGTTTTAGACTAATTTCCACTTTGGTCAGGCAAGTGGAAGTTACTTTGAGAAATTACCAAATAGAGTCAGAAACCCTTGTATTCCAGTAAAAGTCCTTCAAAATCTGGACTTTATGGTAGAATAGAAAGAAGTGACAAGAGAGAGTAATACTCTTCGAAAATCTCTTCAAACCACGTCAACGTCGCTTTGCCGTAGGTATAGGTAACTGACTGTGTCAGTCTTATCTACAACCTCAAAACTGTGTTTTTAGCAGCCTGCGGCTAGTTTGCTCTTTGATTTTCATTGAGTATAAGAAAAAATCAGTCCCCTAAAGGAGTAGATCATGAAGTTATTGTCTATCGCCATTCCTAGCTATAATGCCGCAGCCTATCTTCATTACTGCGTGGAGTCGCTAGTGATTGGTGGTGAGCAAGTTGAGATTTTGATTATCAATGACGGGTCGCAAGACCAGACTCAGGAAATCGCTGAGCGTTTAGCCAGAAAGTATCCTAACATCGTGAGAGCCATTTATCAGGAAAATAAAGGCCATGGGGGTGCGGTCAATCGTGGCTTGGCGGAGGCTTCTGGACGCTATTTTAAAGTAGTTGATAGTGATGACTGGGTGGATCCTCGTGCCTACTTAAAAATTCTTGAAACCTTGCAGGAACTAGAGAGTGAGGGGCAGGAAGTTGATGCCTTTGTGACCAATTTTGTCTATGAAAAGGAAGGTCAGTCTCGTAAGAAGAGTATGAGTTACGAGTCAGTCTTGCCTGTCCAGCAGATTTTTGGCTGGGATCAGGTCGGAAATTTCTCAAAAGGTCAGTATATCATGATGCACTCGCTGATTTACCGGACAGATTTGTTGCGAGCGAGTCAGTTCCAACTGCCTGAGCATACTTTTTATGTCGATAATCTCTTTGTCTTTACCCCCCTTCAGCAGGTCAAGACCATGTACTATCTGCCTGTCGATTTCTATCGTTATTTGATTGGGCGTGAGGACCAGTCTGTCAATGAGCAAGTGATGATTAAGCGCATTGACCAGCAACTCAAGGTCAATCGACTCTTGGTAGACCAGCTTGATTTGTCCCAAGTGAGTCATCCAAAAATGCGAGAATATCTGCTGAATCATATTGAGATTACGACGGTGATTTCTAGTGCCTTGCTCAACCGAGCAGGCACAGCAGAGCATCTTGCCAAAAAACGGGAGCTGTGGACCTATATTCAGCAGGAAAATCCAGAGGTTTTTCAGGCTATCCGTAAGACTATGTTGAGCCGTTTGACCAAACATTCAGTCTTGCCAGCCCGCAAACTTTCCAATGTCGTTTATCAAATCACCAAGTCTGTTTATGGATTTAATTAATATAAGTATTTTATAAGAGGGATTTAAGAAAAATTTTAACTTTTTCTTAGTCCTTTTTAATTTTAGGAGTTTATACTAGAGTCATCAAATAAAGAAAAACTCTAAGGAGAATCCTATGAAATTCAATCCAAATCAAAGATATACTCGTTGGTCTATTCGCCGTCTCAGTGTCGGTGTTGCCTCAGTTGTTGTAGCCAGTGGCTTCTTTGTCCTAGTTGGTCAACCAAGTTCTGTACGTGCCGATGTGGTCAATCCGACCCCTGCTCAAGTTGTACCAGACGTTGCCTCGGTGAGTGAAAAGAGTGACTTACCAGTAGAACTTCTCAAAGAAGCAGTCGATACAGCTCTTCCTTCAGAACAGGTAGACTCAACACCTAAAGCAAGCTTGGATGCTACAAGCTCTCCAGAAAAAGCAGCTACGGGTGCTAAAGACCAAGTGGTAGCGCCAAAAGAAGAAGTGCAAGCAAAACCAGAATCTAAGAAAGAAACAGAAGATGCGCTTAAACCTGTGACAAATCCTGCGCCTACAGTTTCTGGACAAGACCGTGAAGCAAGTGAAGCTCAACCAGCAACCACTCCAGCTGAAGTCCAAAAAGGTGTGGCCGACAACACTAAAGACACAGTAGATGTTCCAGCTACTTACCTAGATAAAGCCAACTTCCCAGGCCCATTCACAGCTGGTGTCAATCAAGTTATTCCATACGAATTTTTCGCTGGTGACGGTATGTTGACTCGTCTTATCTTGAAAGCTTCTGACAAGGCCCCATGGTCAGACAACGGCTCAGCTAAAAATCCTGCTCTTCCACCAGTAGAAAAATTGGGCAAAGGTCTCTACTTCTACGAAGTGGACTTGGCCGGCACCCAAGGTAAATCAGATAAAGAGCTTCTTGACCTCTTGAAACAAAATGGCACTCAAAGTTATAAAGCTACCATCAAAGTTTACGGTGCGAAAGACGGCAAGGCTGATTTGACTAATCTCGTAGCGACTAAAGATTTGAATGTCAACTTGAATGGCTTGACCCCCCTAGCTGAAGTGCAAAAGGGTGTGGCTGACAATACTAAAGACACAGTAGACGTCCCAGCCACTTACTTGGACAAAGCCAACTTCCCAGGCCCATTCACAGCCGGTGTCAACCAAGTCATTCCGTATGAATTCTTCGCCGGTGATGGTATGTTGACTCGCCTTATCTTGAAAGCCTCAGACAAGGCTCCATGGTCAGACAACGGCTCAGCTAAAAATCCTGCCCTTCCACCAGTAGAAAAATTGGGCAAAGGCCTCTACTTCTATGAAGTAGATTTGGCAGGAACTCAAGGTAAATCAGACAAAGATTTACTTGACCTCTTGAAACAAAACGGTACTCAAAGTTATAAAGCTACTATCAAGGTGTACGGCGTAAAAGACGGCAAGGCTGATTTGAGCAATCTAGTAGCGACTAAGGATTTGACAGTAAACTTGAATGGCTTGACCACTCCAGCTGAAGTGCAAAAAGGTGTGGCTGACAATACCAAAGATACAGTTGATGTTCCAGCTACATACTTGGACAAGGCTAACTTCCCAGGTCCATTTACAGCCGGTGTTAACCAAGTCATTCCATACGAATTCTTCGCTGGTGACGGTATGTTGACTCGCCTTATCTTGAAGGCTTCAGACAAGGCTCCATGGTCAGACAACGGATCAGATAAAAATCCTGCTCTTCCACCAGTAGAGAAATTGGGCAAAGGTCTCTACTTCTACGAAGTAGATTTGGCAGGAACTCAAGGTAAATCAGATAAAGAGCTTCTAGACCTTTTGAAACAAAACGGCACTCAAAGTTACAAGGCAACTATCAAGGTGTACGGTGCCAAAGATGGCAAGGCTGATTTGAGCAATCTCGTAGCGACTAAGAATTTGGATGTCAATTTGAATGGATTAACTACTCCAGCTGAAGTGCAAAAGGGTGTGGCTGACAATACTAAAGACACAGTAGACGTCCCAGCTACTTACTTGGACAAAGCCAATTTCCCTGGCCCATTCACAGCCGGTGTCAACCAAGTCATTCCATATGAATTCTTCGCCGGTGATGGTATGTTGACTCGCCTTATCTTGAAAGCCTCAGACAAGGCTCCATGGTCAGACAACGGCTCAGCTAAAAATCCTGCCCTTCCACCAGTAGAAAAATTGGGCAAAGGCCTCTACTTCTATGAAGTAGATTTGGCAGGAACTCAAGGTAAATCAGACAAAGATTTACTTGACCTCTTGAAACAAAACGGTACTCAAAGTTATAAAGCTACTATCAAGGTGTACGGCGTAAAAGACGGCAAGGCTGATTTGAGCAACCTCGTAGCGACTAAGGATTTGACAGTGAACTTGCATGGACATCAGTCTCTTACTCCGATGCAATCAGGCTTTGTCCCATCTTCTAATGGTTCAGCTATGCCGGCTCCAATGATGAATAGTCATCAAGATGCGTCTAAGATGAACGCTCAAATGCCAAGTGCCAATCAAGATGAGATGAAATCTAAAATGCCAGCTGCTAGCCAGGATAAGATGATGCCTAACAAAGAACAGGACAAAACCATGAATGCTAGCCAACAAATGGCAACTCCAAGCATGAAACAAGATCAAGCTCCAGCAGTCTCAAGCAAAATGTCTGATGAAGGCAAGATGGCAGCTAATAACAAGGCATCAAATCCAATGATGGCTGATAAAATGAAAGACCAAAAAGACATGCTTCCATATACTGGTGAAGCTCAAACCTCAATGGCTACTCTTGGATTCTTTGGACTCGCCTTGGCTGGACTGCTAGGTGGTCTCGGTTTGAAAGCTAAAAAAGAGGAAAATGACTAGTCTAGCTACAGACTTTCTATCTAGGATTTGAAAAATTCAGATATCGTTTAGAATGTTCGTAAAGAGATTAAAATAGTGTTATACTATTGTGGTATAGCACTGTTTTTTTCAAAGGAGAGACAGATGGGAAAGACAATTTTACTCGTTGACGACGAGGTAGAAATCACAGATATTCATCAACGTTATCTGGTTCAGGCAGGATATAATGTTTTGGTGGCCCATGATGGAGCAGAGGCCTTAGAAATCTTCAAGCGAAAACCAATTGATTTGATTATTACAGATATCATGATGCCTCGGATGGATGGTTATGATTTGATTAGTGAGGTTCAGTATCAATCTCCAGATCAGCCTTTTCTATTTATCACGGCTAAGACCAGCGAGCAGGACAAGATTTATGGCCTGAGCTTAGGGGCAGATGACTTTATTGCCAAGCCCTTTAGCCCTCGTGAGCTGGTTTTGCGTGTCCACAATATCTTGCGTCGCCTTCATCGTGGAGGTGAGACAGAAGTCGTCAGTCTCGGGGATTTACGGATGAATCACGGTAGCCATGAGGTCCAAGTCGGAGATGTGGCGCTTGATTTGACAGTCAAATCCTTCGAACTTCTATGGCTTCTAGCCAGCAATCCAGAGCGGGTTTTCTCTAAGACAGACCTCTATGAAAAGGTCTGGCAGGAAGACTATGTGGATGACACCAATACCTTGAATGTTCATATTCATGCTCTTCGACAGGAGTTGGCTAAACATGCTAGTGCAGAAACACCGACCATCAAAACCGTCTGGGGCTTGGGCTACAAAATTGAGAAAGCACGAGGTAGTCAATGAAATTAAAAAGTTATATTTTAGTGGGGTATGTCATTTCAACACTCCTAACGATTATCGTGGTTTTTTGGGCTGTTCAAAAAATGCTGATTGAGAAAAGCGAGATTTACTTTCTGCTTGGAATGACCATCGTTGCCAGCCTTGTCGGTGCTGGGATTAGTCTCTTTCTCCTATCGCCGGTCTTTACTTCATTGGGCAAACTTAAGGAACATGCCAAGCGGGTAGCGGATAAGGATTTTCCTTCAAATCTGGAGGTTCAAGGACCTGTAGAATTTCAGCAATTAGGCCAAGCTTTCAATGAAATGTCCCATGATTTGCAGGCCACCTTTGATTCCTTGGAAGAAAGCGAACGAGAAAAGGGCTTGATGATTGCTCAACTTTCGCATGATATCAAGACCCCCATCACTTCAATCCAAGCGACGGTAGAAGGGATTTTGGATGGAGTTATCAAGGAAGGAGAACAGGACCATTATCTAGCAACCATTGGACGCCAGACGGAAAGACTCAATAAACTAGTTGAGGAATTAAATTTTTTGACCCTAAACACAGCTAGAAATCAGGTGGAAACTGCCAGCAAGGACAGCATTTTTCTGGACCAGCTCTTGATTGAGTGCATGAGTGAATTTCAGTTCTTGATTGAGCAGGAAGAGCGAGATGTTCATTTACAGGTAATCCCAGAGTCTGCCCGGATTGAGGGAGATTATGCCAAACTTTCTCGTATCTTGGTGAATCTGGTCAATAACGCTTTTAAATACTCAGCTCCAGGAACCAAGCTGGAAGTGGTGGCTAAGCTGGAAAATAACCAGCTTTCAATCAGTGTGACCGATGAGGGACAGGGGATTGCCCCAGAGGATTTGGAGAATATTTTCAAACGCCTTTATCGTGTAGAAACTTCTCGTAACATGAAAACAGGTGGTCATGGCTTGGGTCTTGCGATTGCGCGTGAATTGGCCCATCAATTGGGTGGGGAAATCACAGTTACTAGTCAGTACGGTCTAGGAAGCACCTTTACCCTTGTTCTCAATCTCTCTGGCAATGAAAATAAAGCTTAAAACCCCTTTACAAATCCAGCTATTCATGGTAGAATGGATTTTGTGTGAAATATCAGCAGGAAAGCATGAAGCTCGTCAACAGGTGTCTTATGACAAGTAACCTTGGCTGTTTAGGCGAAGGGCATCTGCACGAATCAGGGCTTTCTAAGTGACTATTTCCACCGAAATATTATTTATATCAGGAGGACATTTACATGTCACGTTATACAGGACCATCTTGGAAACAAGCTCGTCGCCTTGGCCTTTCACTTACAGGTACAGGTAAAGAATTGGCACGTCGTAACTACGTACCAGGACAACACGGACCAAACAACCGTTCAAAATTGTCAGAATACGGTTTGCAATTGGCTGAAAAACAAAAACTTCGTTTCACTTACGGTGTAGGTGAAAAACAATTCCGTAACTTGTTCGTACAAGCTACAAAAATCAAAGGCGGAATCCTAGGTTTCAACTTCATGCTTCTTTTGGAACGTCGTTTGGATAACGTTGTTTACCGTCTTGGTCTTGCGACTACTCGTCGTCAAGCTCGTCAATTCGTAAATCACGGTCACATCCTTGTTGACGGAAAACGCGTTGATATCCCATCATACCGCGTAACTCCAGGTCAAGTGATCTCAGTTCGTGAAAAATCATTGAAAGTCCCAGCTATCCTTGAAGCAGTAGAAGCTACTCTTGGACGTCCAGCATTCGTATCATTCGATGCTGAAAAATTGGAAGGTTCATTGACTCGTTTACCAGAACGCGATGAAATCAACCCAGAAATCAACGAAGCACTTGTCGTTGAATTCTACAACAAAATGTTGTAATATTTTATTGAATCAGATAGGCTTTAGAGCCTTGATATTGAGCACTTTGGGGCGCTTTCCCTTAGTGCTTTTTTTGTTTTTACAATAGCTTTTAAGCATACAGCTATAAGTATCTATACACGACTAGACCTGTATAGTTTAAAGTGATATAATAGTCTAAAAGGAGGTACTACTATGAATGTTTTAGAAAAAAATACACAGGTAAACTTTAAGACTAACAGAGACTTGTTAGAGAAGGCTAAAGCTATTATCACAGCGCAAAATCTTGATATGACAGCTAGTTTTAACTTGTTTTTAGAACACATTGTAGAAAATAAAGCCTTGCCATTTGAAACTCAAGTAGACAAAGAAAGAGAAGAACTTCTATCAGGGTTACGTGCTGAAATTGCCCGTAGTTTTGACGATTTAGAACATGGAAGGACTTACAGCCTTGATGAAGTGAGGGCTAACCTTGGAATTTAACGAGAACTCATATAGCCTTATTATCTCTGAAACGGTACAAGAACAGCTAAGAGGTATTAAAGATTATATCTCAGCTAACTACTTTTCAGAACAGGCAGGAGCAAACACAGTTAAGAATATTCTTTACGGATTGGAACGTCTTGAAGTTTTCCCGGAAGCAGGATTTGATGCTGATGAAAGAATAGGAGTTATTATATACCCACCCCACAAAACCAGATGCATCATTTTAGGCGATTACCTAGCCTTCTATCATATTTTAGAGGATAGAAAAGCTGTCTTTGTATCAGATATTATTCATAGTAAACAGGACTACATCCGTTTGTTCAAGAAAAAATAGCGCCTTAGGAAGGCGTTTTTGTTTGGGAATTACGTGATATTGATGATATAATATTTTGGCCCCCTCACTTTAAGGAAGGGAGGTGTTACATATGTTAGAAACTTTACTCACAGTGTTTCTAGCTCCGTTACTTATTAACGTGTTATCTGAGCTTTTCAAGTTATGGCTTAAGAAACGTAAGAAGTAATGGTTAACCCTTTTAGAGGGTAGCAAAAAACCCCATCGGTGGCACGGTGGGGCTTTTTTAGTTACATATGCTGTAACTTTACTCACATTGTAAGTTCATTCTAACACAACCCTTTCGATATTTCAAGCTTTTGTTTTGATATTTCCTCCGAGCTTATTCAACAATTCTAGAACACTGAAGTTTGTGGTTTGAGTTTATTACATTGAAATTACTAGACTCCATTCTACAGGTTAGATGATGAAAAAACTATTTTACACGCAATATCTAATATAGTGAAAAAAATACGACATCGGTTAACTAGAGTGTGCAGTAAAGTGCTAAAATTACCTGATTCAAATCAGTTTTACAAAAAAGATTGTAGGACGAGTAGAATTTGAATTGAAATATAAGATAATTAACAAAAAGAAAAAACGCTGATCAAGCGTTTTTCTTCTGTATTGATTCGTATTGAATGCTTACTTAACCTCTGTAAGGAGTAGACAGAGTTCTATATAACCCCTCAAAACCTTTATTTTAAAGGCTTTGTAATTTATTGAAGAAAAAATGTAGAGACAAATGTAGAGACGATTAAGTAGATAGTTCAGCTATTTTATCTAAATAAATATCTACTGCCTCTAATTTCTTCTTCGGTGCTAACTCGGCGTATGTATCCATAGTTGTGTTGATAGATTTATGTCCCATACGAACTTGTAGTTCTTTCCAGTTTGCCCCAGCATTTAACATCATTGAAGCATGAGTATGTCTGAAAATATGGAAACCGTAATCAGGTAAGCCAAGAGAAGTTAGTCGTTTTTTTAAAGTAGCACGTTCGTTTCTATCGCACATATAATTTCCATAAATCGTTGGAAAGATTAACTTGGATTGAGGTAGACCTTGTTTTTTGAAATAGTTATTCATTTCTGTGTAGAAATCCCTAAGGTCAGTGAGAGTAGAGTTTGGAACGGGAACCTGACGATTACCAGAATCGGTTTTTGCGGTTGGTTTACAAATCATACATCCTTTAGTACCAAGTTTCTTATTGGCACTTTTCCACATCAATGTTTTATTTACAATAATTTCATTGTTTGTGAAATCCAAGTCATTTATTTCTAATGCTAGAAGTTCATTGATTCGCAATGCAGAAGCGAGTAAGGAATTGCAGATGGTAATAAATCGTCGATTAGCTCTGTTATTAGGCAGAGTTTTTAAGAATGCTAACCATGTTTTTAATTCTTCATCATGTAAGACCATAGTTCTACGAGAAGCTAATTTAGGCTTTGGAGGGATTTTGATAGTTTTCACTGGGTTTTTAGTTAATCCAAAATGTGTGATGCCAAAATCGAAAATATCACTAAGTTTGTGAGTGACTGCTCCAAAGTCTTTTGCACTACCTTTTTCAGCACGTTTTTTCCCTGATTCAATCGATGTTCTAGCTTTTTGGGCGAGATTGTTAACCCATCTTTGAATGTCGGCAGATGTGATTTTTTCAGGAATGTAATCCCCGAATGCAGGGATGATGTAATTATATACGTATCCCTTCACTCTATTGATTGTATTATGAGAAGTAACCCAAACTTGATAATTATTGAACCATTCTTCTGCAAGTTCAGAAAAAGTGGATAATCGTTTATCTTCTTTCCTCGTTCCACCTGCTTTTTCAAAATTAACTCTAGCCGTTAGGATTTTACGGTCAAGTTGCCGTAGTGTTTTAGCTGTTATAGACGTTGTTACTTGTTTGCCTGTTTTTTCATCGATACCTAAGTAAAGGCCTCGTAAAATATAACTAACCTCTCCGTTTGAATTTGTTTTTTTAATAACTTTTTTGTTATTGTAAGTTATAGTTTCAGATGTCATAATGCCCTTTCATTATACGGATATAAAATAAAAAGGCTAAAATAGAACATTTTCTATACATAACAGACAGTTCTATTTTAGCATAATTCATGTTATTTCTCTAAGAATTGGAGAACATTTTCAAGTTTATAGTAAACAGTTCTGGTTCCTTCTATAGGTGGTTCCAGTCGTTTTAGTCCTTTTTCTTCCCAAGATTTTAATGTATTCGGAGAAATTTGAAGGAGATTCAATAGGTCTTTTTGGGTATATAGACCACAATAATTGAAGATGTGGGTTTCCTGTTGTAGGATTTGTAAGAGATTTAGTAGTAGGTTTTTAATTTCAAATAGTTCTGAGTTCATTATTGTTGTTCCTTTCTTTGAATAGTTGTTTCAAACTGTGTGAAGAAGCTATTAGCACGATGTATTGACTGAGACTCAAAGGGGTTCGTGAAAAAGTTGCTGTCATCTTTTTCGTATTCCCGACTCTCATAGTTATAGTGTGTATAAAAGATATTATCCTTTTCAACTAGTATGGCTGTTTGGATTCGTCGTTCTAGCTGGTCGAAACGGTCAATTCGTTTACTGGTTTGAAAATTATCATACAACTCCTTTGGTGAGTAAGGGCTAGTTATGAATATTAGTTCAGCGGTTAATGCCTTATCTATATATCTAGAAGGTAAGAAAACATCGAAATTATAAGGGTCTAGAATTTTCAAAAGGTCATCATATCGAAAGCTATCTGGTCGCAGTTCGTCAATAATGATAGTTTCCTGGTTTTGATAACTCTGAAAAGGGTCGCGACTTGAGCCTGTTACAAAATAAGAAGTATTTTTATTTTCTGCATAAGTCTTAGCCAGTCTTGTCTTACCAAGTCCAGACTCACCATAGATATAGACTACTTGCTTTGTCTTTTGTTCATACTTCATACGATTCAGGAATTCTCTCCCTAATCTTTCTTGCCTTTTTTCAGCAACAGCTTTAAGTCGCGTACTTGCTTTCGCATATTGACTTCCCGTTAGCTCAGATTCAATCTCTTCTAGAGTTAATAAACCGTCATAAAGCATATCTAGATATTCTCGTATTAGTTCCCCTTCTTTTTTACTTTGGTTTCGCTCTACTTGTTTTCGAATATTTTCTAATTTTTTAGCAAAATCAAAGTTACTTATTACTTCCGAAATAGGGTACTGATATTTATTTTGAGCATCTTTAGTTTGGTGAACAAGATAACTAAAACCATTATTAGGATGCTTGAAGAATTCTAATCGTTCGATTTGAGCATCTTCACGTTTACCATTTCGTTCATTAATTTCCCAAGCTATGCTATGTGGGCTACGAGCATGTTTGAAATACATCATGAGATGAATATGGGGTTCTACAGTTTCTCCATCTTCATTAACATCTTTATCATGTAAAATTCCTGCCCAGAGTAATGGCTCTAATAACTTAACGATTCTATCAATTTCTTTTTTCCAATCAGATAAAATAGCTAGTCGCATTTGTTGTGTATACATGATTGCACGCTGTTTAGGGATTTTTTTATTTGTTTTTTTCTCTGAAGACATTTCAAGAATTTCCTTTCGTTTTGTTTTTGGCACATTGGCACAGTTTGAATGCGAGACAATGCCAAGACCAGTCTCGCAGTATTGTTAGTATTAAGGATATTTAGAGTAAGTAGTATCATTGGCACAGTTTTGTAATATAAAAAAATGGTGGAAGGACTTTTTGTCTTTGACAAAGTCCTTCCACCGATTTTATAGTCTATTTGTTCATATTTTATTTCAATCTACTATGATTGTAAGAGCCTGTTGCTTGATACCAACGACCATCACTAGGCGCTATATTGGTAAAGAACAAGTCGGGTTCCATAGTGTGTAATTTTGTTTTAATAGCAGGGAATATTTCTTGTACTTTCAAGAAACTTTCATGATTGTTTGGAACTTTCCACCGTAATATAGCCCCATCTTTTGTATAAATCATCGATAAGGTTAACAAAGAACGATTGGCCTTGTTGACGATTGATTTTTGAGTAGAAATCTGTTTATTTTGAGTATCGAGAATAGAATCGGACTCAAAATGGGCAAATTTTCTCAGTTCGTAGGTTGCTCGTAATCCTTTGAGCATGTATTTTATATCACTTTTAAACCAGTGATAAAGGAAAAGAGAGAAAAGTAGGATTGAAAAAATTATCAAAGGATAGAAAAGAAAAATAACATTTTGATAATTAATTTCAATGTTCAGATTCTGTTGAATCAAGATAAGTATAAATATAGGAAAACAGCTTACTACAGTTCCTATACATAAGATTTTGAATAGATTATACTTGTTTATCATAAGCACCTCTTGTTATAGTATGGGGTGAGGAGTGGCATGATGTTGCTGTCATGCTTTCCATCACTAAATTTGACAATTCCTGTCCCTATTCCGCTAGGAACAACAATATTTTCAATATGAGCGTTTGGCAATAAAAACTGAGTGGTGTTAGTATTTATCTCTCCCAAAATAATAGAACAGTTAATTTGTTCTCTAACTGCTAGATTTCCTCCAAATGCGGTAGCATCAAAACGTTGGGAAACTAGGATAAGTGAAACTTTAGTAGCTCTACCTAGGAGAGCCACAGTTCCTAATAGTTGTGCAAACGTATCTCGTGCTTGTTTTGAAGAACCCTGAACAAGAGCAAGTAGCTCATCTATGATAATGTATTTGCGTTTTAATGTAGCTTTTGGGTTTTCTAAAAGTATTTCTTGACGTTCGTAAATCTTATTGATAGCATCCCCCAGAATTTCATTTACTTCTGTGATAAAACTATTTAAGTTAGCCCCTCTTTTCGGAGACAGGACAGACAGATTTAATTCACGACCTAGAGAATAAATATCGGCACGTTTAGGGTCTACGGCTACAATATCGTCAGTTATTTTACGAATACACCTAATAAGGTATTCTAGGAAATAACTTTTTCCTGAACCAGATGAACCACTGATAGCTAAATGAACAACATCATTTAGATTGATACTAACTTGGTTTGACATGAGCGGAATCCTAATCTCACTAACTTCTTGATTTATAAAATGTTGGATATTAGGAATAGTTAGTCGAGTTGGAATACCATTTACCCAAGGGAAGAAAAAACCTCTAGCAAGATTAGGGTCACCTGTCTTGTATGGGATGAAAATTGCATTACTTTGTAACATAAGCGTTTTATACGGGTAAAGGATGCCAGAACAGATATCTGCTATCTTAAAATACAGGCTTTTATCTAAAACATAGGAAACAGGAAGATTGGGAATGAAAAACATTCCCTTATCTTCTGCCTCTAAAGAAATGGAGAAAGAGTTTGTAAAGCTCGTTTCTCCGTTGATATCTAGTGTATTGTTGAGATTACTTGTAATGAATTTAGCTAATTCATTTTCAGACATAGGCATTTTAATAGGGATAGTCATAAACTACCCCCTAAGCTTTGTGAATGCCTGTGGCACGGAAATACGCATTTGATTTAATCTGAATTGCTTCTAATTTATCAAATGCTATTTTCTCACCAATGTTAAATTCAGATAAATCTGGTTTGTTATCCGGAAGAAACTTCACTTTAAAAGGATTATGAGTATCCGTAGCAATCCAAATCTGATAACCAATAACTTTATCTGTCCGCTTATCGTCTTTATATTCATACTGTGTTTCTATTTGCAGTCCTACAATATAAGTTGTTTCATTTCCAAGAAGTTTTTCAGCATTTTCTGAGCTATAATAGCTTGATGATTTGACTGTGAATGTCATATTTTTGACCTTTCTTATTAAGGAGGAGAATAATTTTTATTCTACAGGAGTAATAGTTGTATTTAACAACTATATGTTGATTTATCTCATAACGCCCATCTCTTATATATATATATATTTTTTTTTTTTTTGAGTGCCACGCGTGGCGAAGGGAGTTAAGGTCAAATGAGTTTATGTCATCAAAAATTAACAAAAACGTAACATAAAAACACTTGACAAGGTGTTAATTTTTAGGTTATACTCCCTTTAGGGAAATAAGATAAGAGATGGGCAAGAGATAAGAAAAAAATTTTTTTTCATAAAGAAAAAGGGGAGTCGGGGCGTAGCCCCGTTAGATAAGTTAGTTTCAGGTACCTGAAACTAACTAGAATGGGTTGTTGCATGAATTTTCATGCAATATTAAAAATGCAAACAGTTAAGTTTTTCTTGGCTGTTTTTTTGTTTTCTAAAAGAAAAAATTAAAGTTTTTCAACTTTAATCTATAGTAATATTCGTGAAAAATAATTGACAAAATCCACGTCAGGTCTTGCCAGGTGTTTCGGATGCCTTTGCCTTGATTACGGCATCATCGTCAGGTGTCTATATCGCCATTTATATCTTGATCATGGTGGCTCACCTGAAATACCGCAAGTCACCAGACTTTATGGCAGATGGCTATCTTATGCCCCATTATCGTTTCCTAAATCCCTTAACTATGCTTTTCTTTGTCTTTGTCTTTGTAACCCTCTTTTTACAAGAGTCTACATTTGTAGGAGCAATCGGTTCAGCTATCTGGATTATCGGTTTTGGGATTTATAGCCAGTGGAAATTTAGAAAATAGATTAAGAACTCATCAACTCAGCTTGGTGGGTTTTTGCTTTAAAATCAAGTCAAAAAGCACCAGAGTCAAAGTGACTTTGGTGCTTTGAAGTTATAAACATCTTGCTCTAGACTGATGTTGTTAGTTATTCCTCATCTTCTGTAGGAAATGGAATACCAGTTTTATTCAGTCTTTGAACTTCTTGGATGAACATGTTCTTAGTTTCAAACAGATATGCTAGTGGGAAGAGGTCGTTTTGGGCATCCATGTAATGAATAACAGTATTAGCTCGTTCAATAGCCTTAGGGTTATCTTGTCGAAGTAGATTGTAAACTTCATACATTTTTAAAAGAAATAGGGGATATATTGCAAAATCGTAAGTGAATTCTTGAGATATTATAATATTCAACTTATAGATGAGCTTTTCTGCTTTATCGTAGTATCCATAGCGAGAATATGTTCTAATTAATAAGATTCCAGTTGTAGCATATTTGCGAGAAAAATAGTCATTTACAATCTTAGAATCTTCCAATCCTTTAAGAATTAATTTTTCGAGGTATTCAAGGAATTTTAACTCAAAATATTGAGCCTTAAACATTAAAAGAGTCGCAATAACAGTAAAATCACGAATATAAAGAGTATCAATATTAAATATATAGTTGAGCATGTAATTAACAGCTTCTTCTTCATCAGGAGTCAATGTATCTATTGTATTTCCTTTTGGAGGATTTGAAATGGTTAATTTTATTATGTAATAATCTATGATATTTCCCCACTCACTTTTCTTTCCTAGTATTTGCCTAGCTTTCGTTCTATCATTTTGATGCAATGCATCTAGAATTTGTTTTGATCTTTGAGTTCCATCACCTTTAATATGTAACACTTCTGCATAGTCTTCTCCATCTAAGTTAAATCTGTTCAAAATTTCAAAAAAAGTATCGACTTTGATAGTGGCTAACCCTTTTTCAAAGCGACTGAGGTTATTGGGAGTAATGACATCTCCAGCAGCTTCTTTGAGGGTCATATTACGATCTTGACGAATTTTTTGAATGATTTCTCCATAGTGTTTCGGTTCCATGATAGTCTCCTTAGTCTTGATTTATTTTATTATAACTTAAATTTCTATAATTTTGAAAAAATCTACTGTTTTTAGTAGATTTTTGTTTAAAACTCAAGATAAGTAATAAAATTTTACTGTTTTCAATAGAAACTTCCAAAATGAGAATTAATTACAGTATAATGTACTCAAAAATAAAAAGGAGACAATCTTATGAAGAAAAAAGATATTTTGTTAGGTGCTGGTTTGACAACTATTCTTGTTGGGACTGGTGCTGTAAATGCAACTGCCCATGCAGAAGAGGTTGATTCTGGTAAACCCAAGCCTACGGTGAAGACGACCCCTGTTCATGTTACTGAACAAGATGTAAATACAGCAAAAGCTAACGTTGATACTGCGCAAGCTGATGTCGACGCAAAACAAGGTACTGTTGACCAAGCAAAAGCTGACAAGGTAAAAGCTGATGACAAAATTGACTCAATCAATAAAGACATCGACACTGCTAATAACGCAAACAAAATTATCAATGCTCAAAACGATATTATCACTAGCAAAACAGCGGACAAGACAAACGCAACAAACGATTTGAATACCGCTAAAGATGCCGAACGTGATGCGCATACAGCACTAGACAATGCTAACACCGCAAAAACAGAGGCTGATAATGCCCGTGACACTAAGAAAGCTGATGTTGATACGAAACAAGCAGACCTTGACGCAATCACAGACGCTAATGTACGTAAAAACATCACAAACACAACTAGCAAAATTTCAAACGTTGATAATGATTTGAACGCTAAAGGTGCACAAATCACAGCTACAGACACTAAAATTGCTGCTAAACAAGGGGAAATCGATAACTATAGAGTTAAAGTTATTTCAACAGATTTGAACCCTGATGAACGTAATCACACAGCTCATGATAATCTTAATGATTATGAGTATAACCATGGGTTCTTCCGTAACAACCAAATGGAACCAGTTAATTTCCAAGGTGTTGATATCAAAGAAATTGACGCAACTAAAGATATGGTTGATTTCGCAGAAGCTTTAGCAGCCTATAAGAAAGCGCCATATGATTGGACAACTCGTAAATACAAAGAACGCCCAACATACCGTTACAAGGTAGATAACAAAGGTATTTCAGACGCCTTTGTCAAATTGCTTAATCAACTACGTGTTAATAACAATTTGAAGGGTGATATGGTGGTTGACGATGAGTACCTAGCATACGCGCAAAAACGTGCTGATGAAATGCAGAAAACAGGCGTATTGTCACACCGTACCAGTTTAACAGACAAACCGGGCTATATCAAAGGGGTGCAACCAGACCAGAACGTTGAAAACATCCTTGGCGGGCTATCAGGCCAAATTATCGGTCGCGACAGTGAATATTTGACATTTGACCATATCGTAACTAATGAAACGTTGGCTTATGATATGTTGTTGACATACTACTCGGACTATGCAAATGTACGAGGTTTGAAATACGGACACCGCAAAAACTTATTGACACCAACAGGTGGTAAAATGGGCGTTGCCATTTCAACCGTCGATGGAAAAGATAAAACAACTTATTTCGGTTCATTCAACGCTAGTGCGCACAAAGGTTCAACCTATGAATGGGATGAAAATGACCAAATGTTCCATTCCCTAAACCAAAGCCAAGATGAAAAGGATTATTGGAACCATAGCAACAACTTTAATCAAGATGACCCAATGAACCCAACATTATACGGCAAAAAGATGAAGTTTATCGCAGACACTCATTATGTGTTTGTTAAACGTCAAATCATCGATGACAGACCAAAAATGCAAGCAGAGTTGGACGCTTTGAAAGCTCAAAAAGCGACACAAGAACGCGAACGTGACGTATTAGTTGCGAAGAAAGCTGATTTGACTCAAGAGTTGGATGCTTTAAACGCGCAATTGAATGATATTGCTACAGCACGTACGAATGCGACAACAGCTCTAAATCAAGCAAAATCTGATTTAGCTACACTTACAGCGACAGCTCAAGATAAGGCAAATGCTGTTATCCAAAAACAAAAAGAGTTGGATAAGGCAACAGAACGTGTAAATGATGTAACTGTACGTATCAACACAATTCAAAGTGAAATTGATGCGGCAACAAGCAAACGTGATAATGCTATGCGTGTCCACGCGCAATTACCACAATTGAGTGCAAGTTTAACACAGGCAGAAGCAGATAGAGCAAACGTGGAACAACGCATCACAGTTGCAGAGCAAGACTTAGCGGATGCCAAAGCTCGTTTGACACAAGCACAAGCTGACCACAAATACAAATCAGATATCTTTTCAATCGATAAGATGCTGAATGTATATACGGATGGTAACCGTGTCATTTCAGCAACACCAAAAGTAGCTCCAACCGTAGATGAATTGCCAGAATTGGATATCACTGCTGATATCCCTAGTGATTTGAATACAAAACAAAATCCTGACGGTATCGGAGCAACACCAAAAGACGCACCAGTTGAGGATGAATTACCAGAGTTGGATCCAAGTGCTATCATTGATAATCCAGCGGACAAGCCAGCAGATAAGCCAGCAGATAAGCCAGCGGATAAACCAGCGGATAAGCCAGCGGATAAACCAGCGGATAAGCCAGCGGATAAACCAGCGGATAAACCAGCGGATAAACCAGCGGATAAACCAGCGGATAAACCAGCGGATAAACCAGCGGATAAACCAGCAGATAAGCCAGCAGATAAATCAGCAGATAAGCCAGCAGATAAGCTAGCAGATAAGCCGGCGGATAAGTCAGCAGACAAGCCGGCAGATAAATCAGCAGACAAGATAGCAGAACAACATGCTCTACCAAATACAGGAGAAAATTCTAGGGTAGCAAATTCAATTGTTACAGTTGGCTACGGATTATTAGCAATGATTGGCTTGGCAGGGTTCTTTACTAAGCGGAAAGAGACTAAGTAATTATATAGAACTATCTAGTGTCATGCTGGATAGTTTATTTTAAAAAGGAGAAGTAATGGCAGTAGAAGATAAGATTAAAAATCTATTAGATATGTTAGACGGTTATGGTTACCAGTATAAGTTATTTGACGGTAAAGTTGTTGTTGAGAATCATTCATCGGATATAATACGAGCAGTAGAGATATTGGAAGAATTTTCTAAATATAATTTGATTCCAATGTACCGAACCACTTCGTTTAAAAACGTACCGAAATTAGTTTATTATTCCTTTATGACAAAACTAGAAGAGATTTATAAAGAAGAAGCAAATAGAATAGGGATAGAATTTAAAGATTTCTATTTAAAGGAAAGATACAAATTAAAGGAATATCTTGAGTATATGCATGCTAGTTTTTCTGATTATGGAACATTTATAATAGATTACTATGATACAGAAAGCTTAGTTATTAAAGGTTGGCCAGAGAATTCTGCGGTGAGTTTGGCTAGTAATGATAGAATAAAACAATATATAAATAAAGACACTTTTACCATAGATTTTAATCGTGTGAAAAATGTGGATAATCAAGCTAATCTGATGTATGGTTATTTAGAGATGATTGATGAAGAGCCTGAATTTTTAGAAGAACTAATTAGAAATCATAGCTCTAGTTTTTAAGTAAGTTTATTGAGCACACACACGAGGTATTAAATGAGAAATATAAATTATTCAACATTTTTAAGTGCTAAAGATGCTCTAACTTTTGAAGAATGTCAAAACATTCATCAGACAATTCTAAACAATATTGGTAACGATGAGGAAATTTTAGAAGTATGGTCTGAGTTTTTGCAAGCTAGTATAAGCTATGCTCATATTCGTAGCCAGTGGTTGCTTTGGGAACGTGAAGAGCGTCAACAAAAAGATGAAGGTAGAACAGCAAAGCATGAGCGAGTAATATATTGTCTAAAGCTTCTTAGTCGTTATCTAGGGCAAGAAGGTGTGGACGTTTCATGGTTTGATGCTATAGAGGATAACAGAAAGCAAATAGGAGATTTTGCTTGTTATATAGCTTATATCTACTCTATAAATGCTAGATAGAAAATGCAGGCTGATTAATGCCTGCATTTTGGACTTCAATTATTCATTCAAAAGATTTTACTATTTTCATGAATAATTGAAGTGAAAGAATAAAAAAAGAAGAGCTACTCATCTGTGAAGTAGCTCTTCTCTTATATCCGTAATCTCTTTTTATTTATCTGAAAATGTAGAGAAAAATGTAGAGATTCGGCTGATTTGTATTGCAATACATTGAAATTTGAAATCTCAAGAATCGCTTAAAATCAGGGATTCTCACGCCTGCTGACGTGTAGTGAATCTCTATTTAACCTCTGTAAGGAATACTTAAAATCTATTTTAGTTGTGATAAACCCTATTAAATCAATGTTTATAAGCTATTGATTTGGATAAAACTGTCAGAGGTTGCCAAAAAGGTTGCCATGAATTTTATGAGGTTAGCTCCGCAATTTTATTTAGATAAATATCTACCGCTTGTGTTTGATTTTTAGGGGCAAGCTCGGCATATATGTCCATAGTAGTTTTGATAGACTTATGTCCCATGCGAACCTGTAACTCTTTCCAATTCATACCAGCATTTAACATCATAGAAGCGTGTGTATGACGGAATAAGTGAAAACCATAGTCAGGTAGATCAACTTCCTGTAATCGTCTTTTGAGTGTAGCACGTTCATTCCTATCGCACATATAGTTTCCGTAAATTGTTGGGAAAATCAACTTGCTTTTTGAAAGACCGTTCTTCTTGAAATAAAGATTCATTTCATCATGGAAGTTTTGAAGTTGCTCAATAATTTGGTACGGAACAGCTATTTTTCTATTGCCCGAATCAGATTTAGGAGTATTTTTACAAACAACCTTTCCTTTTAATCCTAACTTAGGGTTTGCATTTTTCCATACAAGAGTTTTAGTGACTAATATTTCAGAACTTTCAAAATCAAGGTCATATATAGTCAAAGCTAATAGCTCATTGATTCTCATTCCTGAAGCAAGTAGACTGTCGCAGATAACTTTAAATCGCCGATTAGCCCTAGTATTAGGTAAAGTATCGACGAAATTTAGCCAGATAGTTAAATCTTCATCATGAAGAACCATAATGCGTTTTTGATTGCTTTTTGGTTTTGGCGGAATCTTGATAGATTGAACAGGATTATATTTGAGTTCAAAATGTGTTATTCCAAAATTAAAAATCTCTCTTAATTTATGAGCGATTGCTCCGAAATCTTTTGCGCTTCCTTTTTTAGCTCGTTTATTACCAGCATCGACAGATTCTTTAGATTTTTGGGCAAGCTCGTTAATCCATTTTTGTATATCGGAAGAAGTGATTTTATCTGGTTGATAGTGTCCGAATTTGGGGAGGATATAGGTGTCTAGATAGTTCCTCACTCGGTTTAGAGTGTTATCTGAGCTGACCCAAGTTTCGTAGTTGGAGAACCACATTTCAGCTAGATCTGACAAGGTAGCAATGCTAAAAGTTTCTTTCCTTGTTGAACCATTTTCTTCCCAATCAATTTTAGCTTGAATAATTTTACGATCTAAGGATCGTAGGGTTTTAGCTGTTACAGTTGTTTTTACAGGTTTTCCAGTCTTTATATCTAAGCCTAGATAGACGCTCTTTACTGAATAACTAATCTCGCCATTGTCCTTTACTTTCTTGAGGACGGTTTTGCCTTTATGGATGATTTTTTCTATATTCATAGTTGCTCTCCTCAATCAATCGAAGAATTGAAAAAAGCTAAAATAGATAGTATCTCACTTTCTTTCTTTTTTGATACTTCTATTCTAGCACAGTTCACTTCTAGTTGTGGCTTAAAAACTCTAAAATAGTATCAATATGATAGTAAACGGTTCTAGTACCCTCAATAGGTGGTTCTAAACGTTTAAGACCTCTATTTTCCCATGACTTTAATGTGTTAGGGGAAATACTGAGCAGATCTAAAATCTCTTTTTGTGTGTAGATGCATGAACTTCTTTTTTCGCTGTTCAAATTCTTTAGCATTTCAATGATAGTGTGAAGCATGAGTTCGATTTGCTTTAAATCAAAATTATTGCTAGACATACTACTCTCTCTTTCTTTGGTAAATATAATTGAAATATGAGATAATAGCAGTAGGGGTAAGCTACTGCTTATCTCTTGCTAATCCGCAACATCACTTTTAGGCTTCTTGGCGGAATCTTTAGGAGTGATGTTGTTTTTTTGGTAAAAGATTTGAAAGGCATCTTCCAGAAAATCTTTAAAATTTAGTTTTGACAGTTCACCACCGAATTTGTTTAACCATATCCCAACATCTGGATTTGGGATGTAGTTGAATTCGTATTCTTGAACTAACCTGATGATGAAGTAATTACGGGCTTGCGTACCCCAAATTTCCTCAATTTTCTTTAGAAGTGGATAAAATCCGCTACCTTTTAACAAATAAGAAATGGTTGCTAATAAATCATTATTTCGGGAGTTTAAGGATTCAAGCTCTGGGAAGATACCAAAACCTTTAAGTAAATCACTAGTGAATGGCAACAGTTGACCAGTCTCTGCATCATGGAAACAATATTTATCAATCATTTTGTTGACAATGAGCTTGCTCAAATCTTGAGAGCTATCAATAGCAAGCAATAAGGTTAGAATTTGATTGCTATAAGTACCTTTGTAGGAAGCCTCCATGCGTACCCAAGAATTGCAATACTTAGTTAAGTGCATATAGCGACCTTGATTGTCTAATTGTTCCTGATACTTGTTATAGATACGCAATAGAGCACTTACATTCTTTTTCCTGCTACCAATATACATAGTTTGAGCTTGACCATTCACTTCTTGAGCGCTAATCTTAGAAACGTTTTTACGTCCTTTATGATTGGTGATAATATATTTTTTGATTTTTAATCCTTGGTAAAGGTCATTGACAGCCATTGGATAATTAAAGTAATCAACAGCAAGGTCAATACGAGAAAGGCGCAAATCATAATAGTCAGCGTACAGCAGTTGTGCTATATTGTGAACGTCAATTGCTTCACTGTAATAGTCTTGATAGGAGGCTTTATAGTGAGACAAAGCTGATGCAGAAATTTTTAGGATAATTCCCATAGTGAAGTTAGTCTGATGCCAAGCAATCGCAAAGTAATAGGGGAGATTCTGAAAGGTAAATCCCTCTGTATAACCTGCTGGTGGGGTTTTTAGTGGAATATAATTTCCAAAGAGAACTGGGAGGGATAGCTTTTCTGCTACTGTTTCAGACAGCGATAAAGCAATTTGATGCCAATTATCAGGATATTCTCCTACAGTATCTTCTGTCGGTTGGATGACAAATGTAGCTTCATCGACACTGGTCATAATGACTGGGTTATGGTTGTTATCTTTTTGAAGATACTTTTCAATTTCATTTTTACAAATCATTTTATTTTCTTTCTATCCGCCTAAAGAGTGAAAGTTAACTGGGCGGAAAATATTGCTTTAGTTAACTATTTATTGTAATGTAGAGAAATTTCTACGCTTTTATTCTCTCACAGTTTCAGGAAGTAACCACCCTAAATAAAAAGTTATAGAATAACGTTGATATAACAGCATTTTAAGGGGATTGAGCATTTTACCCTAAAGTGGAATTTACAAAGCTTTAGAACAAGGTCAAATGGAACGGGGGTCTTTACATGTCCCCCGTATAATAGCCAGCTAAAGCTGGCGAGGCTGTAAGACCATCTGATTCTCTAAAGTGAATCAGGGTCAACAGCCTCTTCATCAAGAAAATAGCAGTCTGAACGTTAAACAGCCTCCCGAAGCAGTTTTTCTAAAGGAGGTATATTGTGACTTGGTACAAGTATATGACGACTATCTTGCCCATCTATCTTCATGTAGCCGACACCTCTTGGATTGTTTCGCACAATGTCATCTTTTTCATCAGAAAAGAGCATTGAGACCGTTTCTTTAGATAATTTGCCTAGTGCAATTACTGTACCTATAGAATCACGTGATAACCCCAAGCTTGCTTTATGGGCATCTTGCTGGGAAATAATAACAAAAATTGAAAAGGATCGTCCTAGTTGAATAAGGCGAGTATAGTCTTTAATAGCTTGTTCACGCTCCTTTTTGTCTAGGCTATTTTGCCACGCATTGAACTCATCGAAGCAAACCACTACAAATTCTCTGGAACTATCGATTCCTTTTTGGCGATTTTCAAGGATTTTTAATCCTAGAGTAAGTAATTCTGAAACCTCATCAAATCGCTTAAATCCTTTACAGCCATTTAGAAAGGCAAAGTCTGTATCAGCTTTGTAATCACCAATAAGGAACGTTGCTTCTGGGTAGGTACAAGCAAACCTTGCTAAAAAGACCTTTGTTGCATAGGTCTTACCTGAGCCTGAGGAGCCTACCAAAAGAGCGTGAGGTACACGCTCAACTGGTATATCCCAGAAAAAATGATTTCTGTACTCAAATAGATTTTTATCAAGAAAGCATTTCATCTGTTAATACTCCTATTTAGAAGTGTAAGAAAACTGAATTTCCAAATTTAGATAATACTGATTATTATACCGTAACAGTTTTCCAAATTGAGGCGTAACAGAAAGCCACTGCCCTTTGTCTGACCAGCTTTCATAGGTTGTAGATTCAGCTATGTATTTGTTAAACTGTATTAAAAAGACTTGTTGAACATAGCTTTCTTCATTGATATCAGGTTTCTTTGATAACATAATTGGAAAACTAACAAGGTGAGAGCTATTGTCATCGTTACTTTGCAAGAATCGAATGTAGCGACTATCAAAAAGAAGTTTTTGACCTGAAACAGTGGCGCTTTCTTCAATTACCTGTTCAATATCTGCTGTGATTGTTGGAAGGTTTAACTGAAGCGTCTGATCCTGTTTCTGCTTTTCTCTAATTTCACTTACCCTAAGAGCTAAATAAAGAAATCCAGCAAATAAGATAATCAACCAAGATATAAACGACATATAATGATTCCTTTCTAAGGATAAGGGGAGATACTCCCCATTACCCATTAAACCAATTCAATAAAAGCAGACTTAGCTTTTACTGAGAGCGCAGCACGGTTCCCATTAGTGTAGGCGTTGATAGAAACATTTTCGAGAATAATTTCTACTTTTTCATCAAATAAAGTCGTAAAGTCAGAGACATTAACTATATCAGCCTTGATATTTGTTTGACTAAATCGACCGTCTGAAGTTCGTACACCAATAGTCAAATTGGTTTGACCAGTGCTGAGACCAGATGTATAGTCTTTTACTGCCGATGCGCCAATAAATCGACCCTGCAATGTTGTTTGTGTAGCTTCCATAGGCTACCTCTTTTCTAACCGTTTTATTAAATACATCAAAAAATTCACGGCTTTTCAAATTTATTGAAGATATGTATTGTGTGATAGTTACCTCACATCTTAATTATTCCATAAAAACTGACAAGACTTTACCTAAATTCACTTAAAATATAAGTAATAATTTTTCTTGGTTTTTTTAAGATTTTTTTGTTTGTTCAAACCATTGTTTAAAGCTTGCTACATAGCACTTTCAGTGGAATATAATTTATTATCTACCGAGATTATTTGGTTCAAAAAAAAAATAAATTTTTGTAAGATTGTTATTGAAAACGTTTTACCCTAAACTTTTATAAAAACCCGTTAATATCTTGACGTTTAAAATGTATTAATGCTAAAATGATACATAAACTTTTTTGTGTAAAGGATGTTTGCTATGGAAGAAAAAAAAGAAGAACGCATGCTTGTTGCAGTTACAGTTAATTTGATGCACAAAATGGAAGAATTTAAAGAGTTTAAAGAAGAACAAGGGATTAGTGGAGATTATGAAGCTAAAATTGCTTATCTAGCAGAAAAGTTTCACATGAGCGACCAGACAGCAGAAAATTTGTTGACTGGTAAGGTAGTTTCTAAAAATAATTATTTAGCTATTTTTCCTTCCTTTGACAAAGATAATATAAACAAAAAATCTACTGCATTAGAAAGATTTGCAGAGACTATTGTGGATGAAATAGAGAAGGAAAATGAAGATTATATTACAGAAGTATCTAATATAATCACTAATAAATTAGAAAAACTTGATTTAAAAAATAAGGCAAAAGCTGTATTATCAGATGATAAACGAGCGGAATCATTAAAAAACTCCATAATATCAAGCTTAAAAAGTGTAGAGTTCCCAAATAAGAAAACTAAAATTAATGACTACGCTCTAATTGTATGGATTGATCACTTTTATAAGAGTATCTCTGAACAAGATAATCTATTTGAAATTACTAGCAAATTAGATACTATCTCGAAAGCTATTGAATATCTTCCTCTTGTTGAAAAGATATTTGAATCTGAAGAAAATATTGAAATATTGTCTCGGTTAGATAATCGTCTTGCTTCATTTATGCTAGTTGAACATCTAGAAGAGTTAGGATTATTGGATTGCATTGAAAAAGCAACTAATGGACTAGCGGGGATGAATGAATTTAACATTAAATTTGGAAAAACTTATGATAAATTTGTTTTACTAGATTGGCTATTCAATAATGCTAAGAAAGCATTGAATGGTGAAGATATACCTAAATTTATTCACAGTCAGACTAAAACAGAGCATGATATAAAGGGAGAAACTAAAAATTAAATTAGCAAATTTAAAAAAGCCAAGTTCAAAAATACTTGGCTTAATTTATTTGTTTTAATATATCTCGGAGAGCCTTTATAGTAGGTTCTCTTTTTTCTGTCGGTAGATTTCTAATATCTTCAATGAGTTGTGAAAACTCTCCGCTTTGATTTTGATTTTCAATATTAAAAAAAGTATTCATATCAACTTCAAGTGCTTGTATAATTTTTTCAATGGTTTCAAGCTTAACGTTTAATTGTTTATTTTCTAACCTATATATATAGTTAAAACCCAAATCAGCTTTTTCTGCTAGATATTCTTGTGTCATCCCGCTTTTCAGTCTTAGAAGTCTGATTTGTTTTGCAACAAATTCTCTTAAATTTATTTTTTCAGTCATGATAGTACCTCATAACTATCATACAAGTTTATCTCGTTGAATAAATCGTTATCAAAAGACTGAAATTTTTGAAAGAATAATATTTAAAAGACTGTAAAATGTGGTATAATATTATTCATAAAACAGTCTTTTAAGACATAAAGGAGTTTATATGATGGAATCAAACACACAAGGTCACGGAACCATCAAGAAATTGCGCAACGGTATGGTTGTTTCTACTTTAGCACTTACAGCCCTTGGGGTATCCTCTGGGGTATCGGCTAGTGAGACTGAGGTAGCCGTTAATGAGCCTGCAACTAAGGTAGTTGCTAAAGACGAGGTAGTTGCTAAAGTTCCTAGTCAAGCTGATGTTGATAAGGCTAAAGCTGAATCTGACAAGGCTAATCAGGATGTAGCGAAGCAAAAAGAAGTTGTTGCAACTACTGAAGCAAAGATTGCTAATGCTGAAAAGACTATCGCTGACACTACTAAGAAAGTAGAAGAAGCTAAGTCTGTTACACCTGAGAAGGTAGCTGAGGCTAAGGCTGACGCTGAAAAGAAAGCCAGCGAACTTGCGACTGCTGAAAAGACTGTAGCTGATGTTGATAAGTCTGTATCTGCGACTGCTGAAAAGGTTGCTGACCAAACTAAGGTAGTATCTAACGCTGAGAAAACTGCCACTGCTACGGCTAATAAGGTATCTGACGCTCAGAAAAAAGTAGATTCTCTTTCGTCTACTACTGATGTTGCGCCACTTGAAAAAGAGGTAGCTACACTTACTAACCAAGTCGCCGAAGACACTCAAGCCGTAGCGACTGCTGAGACTAACCTTGACAATGCTAAAAAGGCTCAAGCCAACAAAGACCAAGCTATCAAAGACGCCCAAACTGGGGTATCTAGTGCTGAGTCTAATCTTACTCAAGCTACTACAGCCCTTGCCAACGCTAAAGCTGACCAAACTTCAAAAGATGGGGCAGTTACTACAGCTAGAGCCGACCTCGAACGTGCTAAAGAAGAGCTTGCTAACACTGATGTTGCAGTCAACACTATCACTCTAAGCCAAGAGTATATGTCACTCCTTAAGGAGTACCTTACTACTGGTAAACCAGAAGCACTTTCTCAAAAACTGAAGGAGCAGGGTATTAAGGAGTTGCAAAAGGCAGGTAAAGTAACTCTTACTAAAGAAGGTGAGATTTACCGTTTTGACCTACCATTTAACTCTACTAAAAAAGACCAAAACACTGAAGTTGATGTTAATAATCTCGACTACGAAACACGTAAAGACTTGTCATTGTTTGCAGCTGACTTGTTTAACCAAGTTCGTAAACAATTTGGTACAGGTTTGGTTTCAGTTAACGAAGATGCTATGGCTATCGCAGATAAAGTAGCTAAGCTTACAAAAGGTATCGAATATCACGATACTAAGACTTTAAAATCAGTAGGTAAAGAGTACGGTGTTCTTCTAGCAGAGCTTATTGGTAACGATACTCACAAACTTACTACCGTTTCAGAAATCAAAAAAGCTATCTACATCGACGTATATGCTATGCTTTACTGGGATACTCACGCTGATTGGGGGCATGCTCAAGGGGTATCTCATGTAGCAGACGAACCATTTATGTCTTACCACCAATATCTTGGTATCTCTACAAGTTACGATGAAAATACAGATACAAAAATTCATTATCTTGGTACATCCGACAACGTAACTTCTTATGGAGCCAAATTCGACAAAACCAAAGTCGTAATCGCCCCAAGCACAACCGAAAAGGTTGCCAAACTACAAGAAAAACTAGACTTGGCTCAATCAACTTATGATGACGCAGTCAAAGCCTCTCAAGAAGCTAAATCAGCAGTACAATCAGCCCAAACTGCCTACACTAACGCTGAGACAGCTCTTGCTAATGCTCGCACTCACTTGTCTGACTTGCTAGGTGATAAGATTGATGTTCCAGCGCTTGAAAAGGCTCTTGCTGATGCTAAAGATAAACTAGCACAGGACACTAAAGCTTTGCAAACTGCTAAGGAGTCACTTGCTCTTGCTAAGTCAAATGCTACTGACAAAGCTAAGGCTCTTGCTGATGCTCAATCAGCTCTTGAGACTGCTAAGGCTGAACACTCAAACGCTGACCAATCTCTTGCTACTGCTAAAGGTGAATTGGAAGTCCTTACTAAGGCTCATGATGTAGCAGTCTTGGCTCGTAAGTCAGCTGGTTCAGACCTTGCTCGTAAACGTGAAGCATCTAAAGAAGCTACTGACACTCATACAGTTCTTGAACTTGCTCTTACTAAGCGTAATGAAGTCCTTAAGACTTTGGACAAAGAGCTTACTGATGCTAAATCTAAGCTTGGTGTACTCCGTGCTGAGTTGGAAACTGCTAAGGAAGAGTTGGCTCGTCTTGAGGGTATCGCTGAAACTAAGGCTCGTGGGTATGAGAACTTCAAGCAACTCAAAGCCGACCATGACGCATACCTTGCTGAGCAACAACGCTTGCAAGCTTTGAAAGAAAAAGAAGATGCAATCCGTAAAGCAGGTGGTCAACCTAAGGAAGTCACTAACGCTGACGGTAAGGTAGTTGACATCGTAGATGCGAAGGCTCAAAATAAGGTTGTAGTTGCGACAGTAGGAACTAAAGACGATAAAACATATCAAGCTCCTGCACAAGCTACAAATGCAAAAGCAGAACCTAAGAAACAACTTCCAAATACAGGAACAAAGGAGACGATGCTAGGCTTATTAGGTTTTAGCTTATTAGCAAGTTTAGGATTAGGGTATATAAAAAAGGATAGAAAAGGGTAGAATAAATGAGTAATACAAGAAATTGTCTAAGAGAATTTATCAAATATAATTTATCAATTAGAAACTTTACTGTAACAAATCAAGGAAATTATTTGAAAGCAATAAAAGGGAAAGAAAAATATAGAATTTTGCCCGTTACTAGAACAATTCCGATAGAATCTGAAACTACTACTGTTGAAGCAAACTATGAAACTGTTAAAAAATTTCAAAAATATAATAATGGAAAATATATTGATTGTATTGCTTATGCCATAAGCAAAGTATCAGATAATAAAATTCAGGGGCTCGAATTATTTATAATTCCTATAGCAGAATTTGAGAAATATGTTCAACCTGATAAAAAAACTGGGGATGTTTTATCAAGAGCTTCTAATCACTATCATTACAACTATGCAAAATATAGTCATCAAATTAATGAATTAGTACATGATTCTTGGATGAGAAAGTAAAAAATAAAAAATCTTCTTACTTATTGTAGGAAGATTTTTTTGATTCCTAAAATTTATTGAAAAGACTGCGCTATTCCAACAATTTTTAGGAATGAAAAAAGTCCTAGAAAATTCTTAGGACTTTACATTCTTCGATTGTTGACTTTCTTTTTCATTTCAAAAAAGGTTGCCAAAAAGGTTGCCATAGAACTGATTTCAAATGATTTGTAATGAAATTCAATATTTTAAAAATCGCATGAAATCAGTGTTTTTCAGTATGTACTGAAATGTAATGAAACCTTATTTAACCTCTGTAAACACAACGTGTTTGCGAAGTTTTGGTGAGTATTTCTTCAATTGAAGACGGTCTGGAGTGTTACGTTTGTTTTTAGAAGTAAGGTACAAGCGTTCACCAGATTCTTTGTGTTCAAGTGTAATATTTACGCGCATGGTATCTCCCTTCTATTATTCAGCTGATGCAACTTTAGCGATTTTACGTCCTTTGTAGTATCCTTTAAGTGATACACGGTGAGAACGTGAGTAATCTCCAGTAGTTTCGTCAAAGTTTACAGATGGAGCTGTTACTTTGTAGTGTGTACGACGTTTGTTTTTCTTCGCTTTTGAAGTGCGACGTGCAGGTACTGCCATTTTGATTTCTCCTTTTAAGATATAATTCAGTTAGGTTTGATTTTCATCAACTTTAATAGTATATCAAAACTTTTTTGTAAAGTAAAGTTACTTGACAAAAAAAGATGAAAAAATTAAAAGGTCATTAACCAAATTAATCGAAATTTTCTGAAAATTCAAGAATTTTCTTCTGTTCATTGCTTTTAAAATGTGCTATAATAGTAAAAACTGAAATGGGAGGGAACAAATGACTGAATTAGATAAACGTCACCGCAGTAGCATTTATGACAGCATGGTTAAATCACCAAACCGTGCTATGCTTCGTGCGACTGGTATGACAGATAAGGACTTTGAAACACCGATTGTAGGAGTGATTTCGACTTGGGCGGAAAATACGCCATGTAACATTCACTTGCATGATTTTGGGAAATTAGCTAAAGAAGGTGTCAAATCGGCAGGTGCTTGGCCTGTGCAGTTTGGGACTATTACCGTAGCGGATGGGATTGCCATGGGAACGCCTGGTATGCGTTTCTCTTTGACATCTCGTGATATCATTGCGGACTCAATCGAGGCGGCTATGGGTGGTCACAATGTGGATGCCTTCGTCGCTATCGGTGGTTGTGACAAGAACATGCCTGGTTCTATGATTGCCATTGCTAATATGGATATTCCAGCTATTTTCGCCTATGGTGGAACCATTGCACCGGGAAATCTTGATGGCAAAGACATTGACTTGGTTTCTGTCTTTGAGGGGATTGGAAAATGGAACCACGGTGACATGACAGCTGAGGATGTGAAGCGTCTTGAATGTAATGCCTGCCCTGGCCCTGGTGGATGTGGTGGTATGTACACTGCTAATACCATGGCGACAGCTATCGAAGTTCTCGGTATGAGTTTGCCAGGATCTTCATCTCACCCAGCTGAATCAGCTGATAAGAAAGAAGATATCGAAGCAGCAGGACGTGCTGTTGTTAAGATGTTGGAGCTAGGTCTCAAACCATCAGATATCTTAACTCGTGAAGCCTTTGAAGATGCTATCACTGTAACTATGGCTCTCGGTGGTTCTACAAACGCCACTCTTCACTTGCTTGCCATTGCCCATGCTGCCAATGTTGACTTGTCACTTGAGGACTTCAATACGATTCAAGAACGTGTGCCACACTTGGCCGACTTGAAACCATCTGGTCAGTATGTCTTCCAAGACCTCTACGAAGTCGGTGGTGTCCCAGCGGTTATGAAGTACTTGTTGGCAAATGGATTCCTTCATGGAGACCGCATCACATGTACTGGTAAGACTGTTGCTGAAAACTTGGCTGACTTTGCAGACCTCACACCAGGTCAAAAAGTCATTATGCCACTTGAAAATCCAAAACGTGCGGACGGTCCGCTTATCATCTTGAACGGGAATCTTGCCCCTGACGGTGCGGTTGCTAAAGTATCAGGTGTTAAAGTGCGTCGTCACGTTGGTCCCGCTAAGGTCTTTGACTCAGAAGAAGATGCTATTCAGGCCGTTCTGACTGATGAAATCGTTGATGGAGATGTAGTCGTTGTTCGTTTCGTTGGACCTAAGGGTGGCCCTGGTATGCCTGAGATGCTGTCACTTTCATCAATGATTGTTGGTAAAGGTCAAGGAGACAAGGTTGCCCTCTTGACAGACGGCCGTTTCTCTGGTGGTACTTATGGTCTGGTTGTTGGACATATCGCTCCTGAAGCTCAGGATGGTGGACCAATTGCCTACCTTCGTACAGGCGATATCGTTACGGTTGACCAGGATACCAAAGAAATTTCCATGGCCGTATCGGAAGAAGAACTTGAAAAACGCAAGGCAGAAACAACCTTGCCACCACTTTACAGCCGTGGTGTCCTTGGTAAATATGCCCATATCGTATCATCTGCTTCACGCGGAGCCGTGACAGACTTCTGGAATATGGACAAGTCAGGTAAAAAATAAACTTAAAAAGCAAGCCAACTTCGGCTTGCTTCTTTTCATCTTCAAAAGTAATTTTCCTGCTTATACTCAATAAAAATCGAAGAGCAAACTAGAAAGCTAGGCGCAGGTTGCTCAAAACAGTGTTTTGAGGTTGCAGATAGAACTGACGAAGTCAGCTCAAAACACCGTTTTGAGGTTGCAGATAGAACTGACGAAGTCAGTAACATCTATACGGCAAGCCGACGCTGACGTGGTTTGAAGAGATTTTTGAAGAGTATTAACGAGGTGGCAGTCCAAGGGCAATGCGGCCGTAGCGACTGATTCGTGTGATTTTCCAAGCAGGCGACCAGGTAACTTCAACCTTGATATCTTCGATACCCTCGATTTGTTTGAGCCCTGCGACGATTTCAATAGGCAGGCTTTCGGCACAATCGCAGGCGGTGTCGGTGAAGGTCATGACAATCTTGCAGAGACCCGTTTCATCCAAATTGATTTCATAAATCAGTCCTAGATTGTAAACATCCAATTCCACATCTGTATCAAAAACCTTCTCTAGTTTTTCGATAATTTGGTCTTGCAAGGCCAAAGCGCGGTCATTGATTTTGATATCGTCTCTCATAACAGTCCCTCCACGTGATAAATATCCTCTATTTTCTCATAATTCTGACAATTTGGCAAGTTTTTGATGAATTTTCTGAAAAATATGATAAAATGAAGAAAATACGGAATCAAGGGGAAGCCTATGGAGCAGATTGGAAAAGTCTTTAGACTATTACGAGAGTCAAGAAATATCTCGCTGAGACAGGCAACTGGGGGACAATTTTCTCCGTCTATGTTGTCCCGCTTTGAAACAGGTCAGAGTGAGCTTTCGGTGGAAAAGTTTCTATTTGCCGTAGAAAATATATCTGCCAGTGTAGAGGAAATCCTCTTTCTGGCGAGAGGTTTTCAGTATGATACAGATTCTGAGTTGAGAAAAGAAATCATAGATGTCTTGGATCCAAAGAATATAGCTCCGCTTGAGGACTTGTATCGCAGGGAGTATCAAAAGCATGCCCATTCTCAAAATAAACAGAAACATATTCTAAATGCCATTATTATCAAGTCTTATATGAAGAGTATGGATGAAACGGTTGAGTTAACGGCAGAGGAAGGGAAAGTCCTTCATGACTATTTGTTTTCTACCGAGATTTGGGGAATCTATGAACTCAATTTATTTTCAGTCAGTTCTCCCTTTTTATCTGTTTCTCTTTTTACTAGATATGTACGAGAAATGGTACGTAAATCTGATTTTCTAATGGAAATGTCTGGCAATCGAAACCTTTTTCACACTATACTATTGAATGGCTTTTTAGCCAGCATTGAGTGTGAAGAATTTACCAATGCCTCTTATTTTAAACGTGTTATCGAAGAACATTTCTATAATGAAAATGAGACCTATTTCCGAATTGTCTATTTGTGGGCGGAAGGTCTCCTTGATAGCAAGCAAGGCAGAGTCAAGGAAGGTCAGAAAAAGATGGAAGATGCTGTCCGTATTTTTGAGATGCTTGGCTGTAATAAGTCTGCCGAATACTATAGAAAAACGACAGATTGTTGAATATCTGCAAACTAAGAAAATTATTTAAAATTTGAAGCGATAGAATTGTTGAGCTCTCACAGGTTATCAAAGAAATTCTATCGTTTCTTTTTGCTCATTTCATTTGTTGCATATATTCAAAAGTTTTTCCTCTAAAATTTCTAAGTGCTATACTATAGTCATACTTCACATAAAACTTCGAACAAGAAGGGAGATTATCTATGAAACTATTGTTTAGAAATCAAGCTTATCGACTCTTGACTTTGTCACGCTTCTTCAATGCTTTTGGTGCTTCAATTTTTAACCTGGTATTTATCGTTTATGCATCGACCTTGCCACAAGCATCCTTTGCTGTTGCTATGGCGAATATTGTCATGATTATTCCGACTCTCTTTACAGTTTTTGTAGGGATTCGGGCAGATTATACGAGGGATAAGGTCAAATGGATGGTCTATAGTGGTTTGTTTCAGGCGGTTTTATTTTTTCTAGCAGCCCTAGTTGTCCAGCAAGCTAGTCTCTTTGCCTTTTCTAGTCTGTGTTTAATCAATGTCATTAGTGATGTCATCAGTGATTTTGCAGGTGGCTTGCGCATGCCTCTTATTAAGGAAAAAGTAGCTGAAGATGATTTGATGGAGGCTTATTCTTTTTCCCAATTCATCACCTATATTTCAGCTATTGGTGGTCAAGCTTTTGGAGTCTGGCTCTTAGGTCTATCTGTCAACAATTTTTCCCTCGTTGCGGGAATCAATGCCTGTTTCTTCCTAGTATCAGCCGTTATCCTCTTTTTAGGAAAAAGCAAATTGAGCCTGTCAATTTCATCTCCTGATGGTGAATCACTAAAAAATGAGAAGCTTTCTATCAAAGACCAGTTCCTAACGATTTATCGGAATTTACGTCTCGTTTTTCTTAAAGGTGGACAGAAAAACTTTGGATTCATGATCTTTGCTGTCTTGCTTATCAATGCCTTGGGTGGCGCTTTAGGAAGTATCTATAACATCTTCTTTTTGAGCCATTCTCTTTTGGACTTTTCTTACACAGAGGCATTATTTATCAGTCAAGTCTGTGCTTTGTTAGCAGTCATCATCAGTAGCCTTACGGGCAATGATTATTTTGGGAAGCAGTCCCTGCCTAGATTGATGATGTGGGCTACTGTAGGACTCAGTCTAATTGGTCTGGCTAACGTATTTAATCAAGTTGTGCTTGGTTTGCTATTTCTCTGTTCAACTCTGTATGTGTCTGCTAAAGTTCAACCAAAGATTAGTGCCATGCTCCTGAAAAATCTAGCTCCAGAGGTTCTAGCTCGTACCAGTAATTTTTTAGGTTTATTGTTCACCTTATCCATACCTGTGGGAACAGCTTGTTTTTCACTAGTAGCCGTATGGAATATACAGTTGACTTGGATGCTATTTGTTGGTCTTTCCTTGCTAGCTATTCTTTTGACAGTTCTTAATCTCAAAAATGATATCTAAATCCTAATTTTTTTCTGACTGTTTTAATCCTTCTATTTATGGTAAAATAAGACTATTAAATTTAAAGAGGACACCCTATGAAATTACAAAAACCAAAAGGAACGCAGGATATTTTACCTGCTGAATCTGCCAAGTGGCAGTACGTTGAGGGCTTTGCCCGTGAGATTTTCAAGCGCTATAACTACGCAGAAGTGCGCACGCCTATTTTTGAGCACTACGAGGTCATCAGTCGCTCTGTCGGAGATACAACGGATATCGTAACCAAGGAAATGTACGATTTCTATGACAAGGGTGACCGCCATATTACTCTCCGTCCAGAAGGAACTGCGCCAGTAGTCCGTTCCTATGTGGAAAATAAACTTTTCGCTCCAGAAGTGCAAAAGCCAAGCAAGTTCTATTACATGGGCCCTATGTTCCGCTATGAGCGTCCACAGGCAGGGCGTTTGCGCCAGTTCCACCAGATTGGTGTTGAGTGTTTTGGCTCTAGCAATCCAGCTACCGATGTGGAAACAATCGCTATGGCAGCCCATTTCTTGAAAGAAATCGGTATCCAAGGTGTCAAATTGCACCTTAACACTCTTGGAAATCCTGAGAGCCGTGCGGCCTACCGTCAAGCCTTGATTGACTATTTGACACCGCTCAAGGAGACCCTGTCTAAAGATAGCCAACGTCGTTTGGAGGAAAATCCTCTCCGTGTCTTGGACTCTAAAGAAAAAGAAGACAAGGTAGCAGTAGAGAATGCGCCTTCTATCTTGGACTTCCTTGATGAAGAAAGTCAAGCTCATTTTGATGCTGTGCGTCAGATGTTGGAAAATCTTGGAGTAGACTATATCATCGATACCAATATGGTGCGTGGTCTGGACTACTACAATCACACTATTTTCGAGTTTATCACTGAGATTGAGGGCAATGACCTGACAGTCTGTGCGGGTGGTCGTTACGATGGTTTGGTTTCTTATTTTGGAGGCCCTGAGACTGCTGGATTTGGTTTTGGACTTGGTGTAGAGCGCCTGCTTCTCATTCTTGAAAAGCAAGGTGTGGCTCTTCCTATCGAAAACGCCCTAGATGTTTATATCGCAGTCTTGGGTGAAGGGGCAAATGTCAAGGCCTTGGAATTGGTGCAAGCCCTTCGCCAACAAGGTTTCAAAGCAGAGCGTGATTACCTCAACCGTAAACTCAAAGCTCAGTTCAAGTCAGCCGATGTCTTTGCGGCTAAGACCCTCATCACCCTAGGCGAGAGTGAAGTCGAAAGCGGACAAGTGACGGTCAAGAATAACCAAACCCGAGAAGAAGTGCAAGTGTCACTTGAGACAATCAGCCAAAACTTCTCAGAAATCTTTGAAAAACTAGGATTTTAATAACAGAAAAACTGGTCAGAGAACTACTCTGACCTTTTTCTTTTGCAAAATGACAAAAATCATAAACTTTTTGACAAATATGCTTGTCAAAAAGAAAAAGATGTGTTACAATATAATCAAGTTAAGAGAAAAGGAGCAGGGAACGATTATGTGGGCATTAGGATTTGTACCTCTTGTGATTATGTATTATATCTACCATTCCCAAAAGGTCAAGAAACTAGAGAATAAAATCAAAAGAATTGAGCAAAAACAGAAAGGAAATAAAGAAATGTCAAGATTATTAAAAGAATTGATTGGGAAAACACCGACAATCGTTGGACAAGTTTTTGGAACAGATAACTGGGAAGTTGTGGATGTTGATGAGGAATGGGTCAAGCTACGTCGTGTTGATAAAAAAGGAAAAGAAAAATTCAAACTACAACGCATTGAGGATATCCAAACCGTTGAATTTGACGGAAAGTAGGTGTGTAACATGCAACTAAAAAATCGTCTAAAAGAGCTACGGGCTCGCGATGGCCTCAATCAAACCGAACTAGCCAAGCTAGCAGAAGTTTCCAGACAGACCATTAGCCTATTAGAACGGGACGAATACACCCCGTCCGTTGTGATTGCCTTGAAAATATCTCAGATTTTCAATGAAACAGTCGAATCGGTATTTCGCTTGGAGGAGGATGAGTGATGAACAAGTATAAAGTGGTTTATTATGTAGTTGTCGCAGCTCTATTCGTCAGCGTGTGTCTACTTATTGGGATGGACTTAGGCTGGTTTAATCCATATCAAAGTGATCAATTTATTTGGGCCTACTTTGCCCTCATCCCAGTCGTTGACTGGATTGAAAAGAAAGCAAACAATTTAGCGAGTGAAAAAGGAGAATGAAAATGAAAAAGAATAAGAAAGGTGTCTTGTTATTTTTAATGTCTGTTGTCTTTGGAGGCTTCTTGGGCATGTTTGTAGGGATGTTTAAGGCACGTGCCGAATCCTACGAAGTTATTTTAGATGTAAAAGTCTTGATACCTTGGATATCAGCTATTTGTTTAGTATTAGGTTTCATTAGTCTTTTTTTGACTTTCAATTTCTTAAAGAAAAGCAGAAAATTTCATTCCTTGTATCAAGAGGAAATGGATGATGATCTGAATGAAAGCTATTATGTGCAAATGTATCGGAATCTTGAGTTTGGAAGTATTGCTTTTAATAGTGCAAGTGTAGTGATTTTATTGGCTCTCTTCATTTCAGCAAGTGAAGTGGTTATACTAAATAGAAGCAATCTAACCTTATCTCTTTCTTTTTTGGGATTAGTGTTGACTTTTAATGCTCAAAAATATTTTTATAAAACCATTGCGATTGTTCGCCAGTTTGATATGGTATTTTTCTCTATGCCAAAGGATATCTTAGGTTATGTCAATTCTTGCGATGAAGGGGAGCGCCAGGCTAATTTGGAACAGAGTTTTCGGATTTTATTCCAATTACATCAGTATGTCTTGCCAGCTTTGTACTTTCTGATTGCTCTCTTTTCTTTACTGACAGGAGAGATTCAGTTACTAGCCTTCTTGTTTGTCGGAGCAATCCATATTTATATCAATGTGATGCAGTTACCTATGGTGAAACGTTATTTCAAATAAAGGAGTTTCTATGATTCGTGTTGAAAATGTAAGCAAAAGTTTTGGGAGCAAAAAAGCTCTTCATCAGATTTCTTTTGAGATTAAGGAGGGTGAAATCTTTGGTTTTCTTGGCCCTTCTGGCTCAGGTAAAACAACCATGATCAACGTCTTGACAGGTCAGTTGGCTGCAGATCAAGGTAAAACAGTTTTGTTAGGCAAGAATTCTCAAGATTTGACCTCAAATGATTTGGAACAAATTGGTATTGTTAGTGATGGCAGTGGTTTTTATGAAAAGATGAGTCTTTACAAAAATCTTCTCATCTATGCTAAGTTATATGGTCTCAAGTCAGATAGAGTAAATCAGGTGCTCCAACAGGTTGGATTGGCAGATGCTAAAGACATCATCGCAGAAAAGTTATCTACTGGAATGAAACAACGAATGTTCTTGGCTCGTGCCCTTCTTAATGCTCCTAAGATTCTCTTTCTAGATGAGCCAACCAGTGGCTTAGACCCTACAACATCTAAGATGATTCATACCCTACTCCAAGAATTAAAGCAGGCGGGGACAACTATCTTTCTGACCACGCATGATATGAATGAAGCAACTCTGCTTTGTGATCGCTTATCTCTTTTGAATAAGGGGAACTTAATAGAGTATGGAAGTCCGCAAGATATTATCCAGAAGTACCATGTGGATAAGAAAGTACGTGTGGTTTATAACGATGGACGAGAACAGATAGTTCCATTTGAAGAATTGCCACATTTAGACACGACAGATTTGATGGTGGTCCACTCTTGTGAGCCAACTTTAGAAGAAATCTTTATCAGATTAACAGGAGAAAAGTTAGATGTTTAGAAAATTAAATGCCCTACTATGGTTAAGATTACAAGTTCTTATCAGCAATTCAACTTTGTTGGCGACTCTATTGATGCCTTTTGGAGCGACTGTTCTATATAATGAGTTCTTAAACAAGAGTGGAGAATTGAGTACGTATTTCCTTTCTATGAGTTTGACGATGGTCTTGAGCATGGGAAGTGGTTATATGGTATCGATTATGATGGCAGAAGATAAGGAAAAGCGCAATCTTAAATCACTCATCCTAAGTGGTGTGACAGCAACAGAATATACTTTCAGTATGCTCATTCTCCCTATGTTGATTATGTTGCTTGGAATGATTTCACTACCAATCTATCTTAAAGTGGATGTATCAGGTTACTTATTTGCCTATGTTATCTATTTGCTCCTAGCAACTATTAGTATTATTTTTCTCAACCTTCTAATCGGTGCGATGTCAGATACTCAATCTAAAGCGCAAGTCTATAGTATCTTTCCAATGTTAATTGTCTCTATTTTACCTATGATTGCTTCTCAAAATGATACGGTTCAAAAAGTGTTGGATTACTCGTTCGTCGGTCCTATTGTAAATCTTTTAAATCAAAAAGGTGGAGAAATATCTTTTTCTAACATCGGTATGTTACTTGCTTGGGTACTTGTATTAGGAATAGCAAACCTCTTTGTATTGAAAAACAGCTATAAAGCAAGATAGGAGATTTATATGAAACTACTTAAAAACCTCGGCTGGTTTCTTCTAGCTGTTCTATCCTTTTTCTTTGGCTATGGTCTGGTTCAGAGTATGGCGCTGTCAGCTCTTGGACTAGGGGCTTCAATCTTTGGAGTCTTACCACTCTATATCGTCCTGTCAGGGGCCTATGTTTATGGAGTTTACAGATGGTATCAGACAGAAAAGGTTAGCATTCAGACGACGGTTTTTAATCGTTATATCTGGTTGCCTACTCTGGTTTTGCTAGTGGCTATTACAACCCAGTTCTTTTTACCAGAAGATCCGTCGGTCAGTCAACAAATCGTATCTCAACTGACAGTGGAACAGCCTGCATTTGCTTTCTTTATGGTGGTGGTCTTTGCTCCTTTGACGGAAGAACTTATCTTTAGAGGGATGTTGGCACGCTATCTCTTTCCTAAGCAGGACAAGAGCAAACAGGTTCTGTTTCTTTTGGTATCTAGTGTTCTGTTTGCTTTGATTCATTTCCCAGGTGATGTGCAACAATTTTTAGTTTATAGTAGTCTTGGGTTTAGCTTGGGCTTGGCTTATATTAGCAGAAAAGGTCTGGTCTACAGTATTTCTCTCCACGCTTTGAATAATTTAGTCAGCTTTTTGATGATTCTCATGCTATAATAGAGTCAGGAGGTCACATGAAACGAGTAATTTTATTAGCAGTGATTCAAGCAGTTGTTCTATTTTTCATCATTGGAGCGCTAGCTTATGCCTTTAAGGGCGATTTCTTCTACAACTATCTAGCAGTTGTCTTTGCCCCTATTGCAGGTGTCTTGCGCTTTGGGACAGCTTACACAACGGAGATTGTCTTGCCTCGAAAGGCAGCTGAAATTGCTGAAAAACGTAAAGCAGGCAAAAATTCAAAATAAAAGAGTCCGGTGAACTTCATCGGATTTTTGTATGGGCGTCAATTTTTAGAGTCTTCACTTGATTTTTAAAGACTGGCAAACTTTTCTGATGATTTTCATGAAGAGCCTGCGCTTTTATGGTAAAATAGTAACAGAATAAAAGAGGAGAGAAAACATGAAACGTAGTATGTATGCTGGTCGTGTTCGTGAGGAACACATCGGACAAGAAATGACCTTGAAAGGATGGGTTGGCCGTCGTCGTGACCTTGGTGGTTTGATCTTTATCGATCTTCGTGACCGTGAAGGAATCATGCAGTTGGTTATCAACCCTGAAAAAGTATCTGCAGAGGTCATGGCAACAGCTGAAAGCCTTCGTAGCGAATTTGTTATCGAGGTGACTGGTCAGGTCGCTGCGCGTGAGCAAGCCAATGATAAGTTGCCAACTGGTGCAGTTGAGTTAAATGTAACAGCTCTGACAGTGCTGAATACAGCTAAGACAACCCCATTTGAGATTAAGGATGGCATTGAGGCCAATGACGATACACGTTTGCGTTACCGTTACCTTGACCTTCGTCGTCCAGAAATGTTGGAAAATCTTAAACTTCGTGCCAAGGTGACCCACTCTATCCGTAATTACTTGGATGAATTGGAGTTTATCGACGTGGAGACACCATTCCTTTCTAAGTCAACGCCTGAAGGGGCGCGTGACTATTTGGTGCCATCTCGTGTTAATAAAGGGCATTTTTACGCGCTTCCTCAAAGTCCACAAATCACTAAGCAGTTGTTGATGAATGCTGGTTTTGACCGTTATTATCAAATCGTTAAATGTTTCCGTGACGAGGACTTGCGTGGAGACCGCCAGCCTGAGTTCACTCAGGTCGACTTGGAAACTTCATTCCTTACTGAGCAAGAAATCCAAGACATCACAGAAGGCTTGATTGCGCGCGTGATGAAAGAGACTAAAGGTATCGAAGTAACCCTTCCATTCCCTCGTATGAAATACGATGATGCGATGGCTCTTTATGGTTCTGACAAGCCAGATACTCGTTTTGACATGTTGCTTCAGGACTTGACAGAAGTGGTCAAAGGTGTGGACTTTAAAGTCTTTTCAGAAGCACCTGCCGTTAAAGCCATTGTGGTTAAAGGAGCTGCGGACAACTATTCACGTAAAGACATTGACAAGATGACTGAAGTAGCCAAACAATACGGTGCCAAAGGTCTTGCTTGGGTTAAGGTTGTTGATGGAGAATTAAACGGACCAGTTGCTAAGTTCTTGACAGGTATCCAAGCAGAATTGACAACAGCGCTTGCTCTTGAAGATAAGGACTTGGTTCTCTTTGTGGCGGATACGCTTGAGGTAGCCAATGCAACTCTTGGTGCCCTTCGTGGACGTATTGCTAAAGAGCTTGGTTTGATTGATAATGATAAATTCAACTTCCTTTGGGTGGTTGACTGGCCAATGTTTGAATGGTCTGAAGAAGAAGGCCGTTACATGAGCGCCCACCATCCATTTACTCTACCACAGGAAGAGACTGCTCACGAATTAGAAGGTGATTTGGCGAAGGTTCGTGCCATTGCTTACGATATTGTCTTGAACGGTTATGAACTTGGTGGTGGTAGCCTTCGTATCAACCAAAAAGACCTTCAAGAACGTATGTTCAAGGCTCTTGGTTTCTCAGCCGAAGAAGCAAATGACCAGTTTGGTTTCCTTCTTGAAGCCATGGACTATGGTTTCCCACCACACGGTGGCTTGGCTATCGGGCTTGACCGATTTGTCATGCTCTTAGCAGGAGAAGAAAATATTCGTGAAGTTATTGCCTTCCCTAAGAACAATAAGGCAAGTGACCCAATGACACAAGCTCCTTCAACAGTAGCTCTCAAACAACTAGAGGAACTCAGCTTACAAGTAGAAGAAGATGAAAGAAGCAAAACGAATTAAGCGGTGGCGCTATTATCTGCGCCGCTTTGCTCATCAGATAAAAATTTTACGTGTCTTACAAAGCATCTCTCGCGAAAAATATGATGAGAAGATTTCGGCCTCTCTGGTCTATGGATTTTTATCAGCAGTAGCGGTCAATTTCTTTTTCCAACCAGGTCATGTGTATTCGAGTGGTGCGACAGGTCTGGCACAGATTATCTCTGCCTTGAGTAATCACTGGTTTGGTTTTCATATCCCGATTTCGCTAACCTTTTACGCCATTAATTTTCCTTTGATGGTCTTGGCTTGGTATCAGATTGGCCATAAGTTCACCGTCTTTACCTTTATCACGGTATCCATGAGTTCCTTCTTTATCCAGTTTGTCCCTGTGGCGACCTTGACGGAGGATCCCATTATCAATGCCCTTTTTGGGGGTGTTGTCATGGGCTTGGGGATTGGTTTTGCTCTTCGAAACAATATCTCCAGTGGTGGAACGGATATTGTCAGTCTGACCATTCGCAAGAAAACAGGTAAGAATGTCGGCAGTATTTCTTTCTTGGTAAATGGGACCATCATGCTGATAGCAGGTTTGACCTTTGGTTGGAAATACGCTCTCTACTCTATGATTACCATCTTTGTCTCTAGCCGTGTGACAGATGCTGTCTTTACTAAGCAAAAACGTATGCAGGCTATGATTGTGACCAATCATCCAGACAAGGTTATTGAAAAAATACATAAAAAATTGCACCGCGGAGCAACTATGATTCACGATGCAGAAGGAACCTATAATCACGAAAGAAAGGCAGTTTTAATCACTGTCATTACACGTGCAGAGTTTAATGAATTTAAACAGATTATGAAACAGGTGGATCCAGGTGCCTTTGTCTCTGTATCTGAAAATGTTCATATTTTGGGACGGTTCGTTGAAACAGAAAATTAGTAACTAAAAAACCAGCGTGAGCTGGTTTTTATTTTTCGATAATTTTGTGGGCAATCAACTGACGGTAACAAATTTGTTTATTGCTTTTAGCATCGTTGATAATCTGGAGGATGGTTTCAAGGGAAACACGACCAAGTTCTAGACTATTGATGTCGACATAGGCCGCCAAATTGAGCTTGGGATTGACTGAGTCGAAACTGAGAACTGGGACATCAAGTTGGTGCTTTGCGATGTAATCACAGACCCCTTCGGCTAAGAGACTATCGATTGTAATGATAGCATCAATCTGCGGGTCATGCTGAAAGAGGAGTTTACTAAATTGATACCCTTTTTCTTCTAGGAACTCGGTTGCGAAATAGGTCAAATTTTCGTCTATAGGTAGTTGATGTTGTTTGAGTGCTGACTCATAGCCTGTTAAACGGTCTTGCGTTACAAAGAGTCGCTTAGTTCCTCCAATGAAGGCAATTCGTTTGCAGCCTTTTTTGATGAAATATTCGGTCGCATCAAAACCTGCTTGGACATTGTCGTTATCGACAAGAGGGATAAAGGGTGAAATGGATTTTCCTAGGATGAGGAAGGGAAACTGCTCATCAGCGACCAGCTTGACTAAGGGATCTTCCTCTTCGGCATAAAGGAAGATTAAACCATCCACACGTTTGCCGTAAACCATCTGTGAGATCGCTTTAAGGCGCTCTTTTTCATCTTTACCTGTTGCAATCTGAATTGCATAGTGGTTTTCAGATGCGACTTGGGCGATACCACGGAGGACAGATGGGAAGAAAGGATTTTGATAGAAGGCGTCTGAGTCGTCAGGAAGAACCAAGCCGATAACTTGGGTATAACTGCTTACCAAACTACGAGCGTTGAGGTTGGGGTGGTAATTGAGCTCCTTCATAGCCTTACGAACACGTTTTTTTGTTTCGTCGCTAATGGTTGATTTGTTTTGAATAACACGGGTTACGGTTGAAGGCGAAACACCAGCAGCCTTGGCCACGTCTTTAATCGTAACGGGCATAAAAATCTCCTATTTATGGTAATCTGGATCACGGAAATGCGTTTTATAAAAGATAGTGACCAGATACAGAACAAAAAGAATGTTTTGTACAGTAATGAGAGTTGTCATATTTTGGCCAAAGAGTCCCAAAATAAGCGTAATTAGAGTAGGTAATCCTAAACAGTTCAAGATAAAATGGTAGCACTCTTTAAAGGTCCTAAATGAAAAGAGGCGTGATTTCTTAGTGATATAAAGGAGAAGACTAGCTCCTAGAGAGACAATGAAGAAATTCAAACCAAAGAGGAAGCTCGCACCGAGAACTAGAAAGAGACTGATATAGACACGATTCTGCTGGTACCAGTCTTTAGAAATTGCTTGGGTCAAGCTATCTTTACTTTTGAAACTCTCAGTCTGAATCGCTCGGTAAGAGACACGGGTCAGTTCTTTACTTTCCTTGCTGATGACGAGCTCATTCGTATCGAAATGCAGTTGCAGGTTCTTAGGTAATTCTTTGCTTGGGCTTGGACCGATTACAATAGAAGGCACTTGACTAGCTGTTCCTGTATAAGTAAATTTACCATCAACAATTTTAGCATGTTCAGAGAGATCCTGGACAACCTCATCTGTCAATGGTTCATAGACATTATCGATAAAGGTTTCTAGCGGATAAGTCTCCTGGGAGCTGTTTTGGATGGCAATAGGTACCATAGACAAACTGATAAGGAAGATACTGGTAAAGAGAAGCTGAAACCAGTTGAGTCCGAAACGTTTGGACAGGGGCTTACGAAATCCCCAAATACTTGAAAAATAGGAAAATGGATATGGAAGCATAGGTATCTTTCTAAAAGGTGTTTTCTATATGAGTATTATTATATAGAGAAATGTGCTTTATTTCAAGTCTAGGAGAAAAATTGCTTGCTACAAGGATAGTTTTACAGTCACAAGCTTCAAAATGAAAAAGGGTGGCGGGGATATATTATCCCTTGTCGCCACCACTTGTAAGTCCTGAAACAAAGTTCTTTTGTAGGAAGAAGAAGAGAATACAGATTGGAAGGGCGATGAGGATAGCACCTGCTGAGAAGTAGGCAATCTTCATGTTTTTCACATTGCTAACGAAGGTTTGGAGACCTACGGCAACAGTAAAGTATTCTTTCTCACGAAGCAAGAAACTAGAGAGGATGTAGTCTCCAAAAGGTCCCATGAAGGCCCAGAGAGCTTGTACGGCAACCATTGGGCGAACAAGTGGAAGAACAATTTGCCAGAAGCGGCGGAAGTGTCCTGCACCGTCTAGTTTTGCAGATTCGTCTAGAGACATTGGCACTGTATCGAAGTAGCCTTTCATGAGCCAAGCATTCATTGGGATACCTCCACCAACGTAGAGGAAGATGAGGAACCAGCTGTGGTTAAGGGCGTTCAACATAAGTGCCATAACGAAGAAGGCAGTCAAAGCGGCCATGGTTGGCACCATTTGGATAATCAAGAAGAAGACCAAACTTTGTTTACGAGCCAAGAAGTTGTAACGGCTGTAGGCATAACCAGCAAGTACGATGATACTTGTTTGAACAACCATGGTAATCAAGGCGATAATCAAAGTATTGAGGTACCAAGTACCGTACAAGGTTTCAGTGAAGAGGCCTTTAAAGTTATCAAAATTGAGGTCGATATTAGTATCTAGTTTAAAGGCTGAGACGTTACCTGCTTTAAAGGCTGACATGATGGTAATCAAAAGTGGATAGATAATCACGATTGATAGGCCAATTAAGTAGAGGTAAGTAAGGGTTTGAGTCAGTCTACGTTTGAGTTTAATTGAGTTATTCATCTTAGACGTCCTCCATATCAAATGCGTGTAGTTTCTTGAATGCGATCATAGAGATTGAGATGACAATGATAGAGATAATCAAGGTAACAGCTGCCGCCATTGAGTATTGAGGAGATGTACCTGTTGTCAAACGGTAGATCCATGAGATCAAGATATCGGTTGAACCAGCTCCCCCTCCGACACTACCAGGACCTCCACCATTGAAGAGGTACATGATAGAGAAGTTGTTAAAGTTGAAGGTGTATTGGCTAATCAAAGTAGGTGCTGCAACAGCCAAGATCATTGGGAAAGTGATGTTGCGGAATTTTTGCCAAGCATTAGCACCGTCAATATAAGCTGCTTCGTAAAGGTCGTTAGGAATAGATTGCAAGATACCCAAAGTCAAAACGTAGATGTATGGGAATCCAAGCCAACCTTGCATCATAATCAAGGCAACCTTAGTCCAAGTTGGGTCTGTTTTCCAAGGAATAAGAGCCCCATCAAGGAAAGGAAGGAATTTAGCAAAGATCGGCAAGACTTGAGTGTTGATAGCACCGACACTATCATTAAACATGTTTGAGAATGTCAAGATAGTGATGAAGGCTGGGACAGCCCAAGGAAGAAGGAAAATAACACCAAAGATACGTTTTCCTTTGATAAATGGTTGGTTAGCAATGATAGCTGTGAAGATACCGATTACGATTTGTAAAGTTGAGGCAGATAAAGCCCAGATGATAGTCCAAGAAAGAACAGAGCCAAAGGCAGAACGGAAGGTACTCAAGCTCCAAATGTTTGTAAAGTTTGTCAAACCAACCCAGTCCAACAATTTGTTTGGTGGCAAGTGTTGGAAGTCGTAGTTGGTAAAGGCAATCATCAAGGTTACGATAACTGGGAAGATAATCGCAAAGGTCATTGCAATGTAAGATGGAATGATCAAGAGGTAAGGGAAGCCATTTTCATAGATTCCTTTGACCATTTCTTTAAAGGTAAGTGCTACTGGAATACCATTGTTAATGTGCTTAGCAGTTGTATGTGCATCTTTAATATTTGCGAAATAAAAGAGTACATAAACAACTACAAAGATTAAATGGAAGGCACCACGAATCAGCATAAAGAGGGAATTATCACGACCTGGTTTGTCACCAAGAGTGATGAGATTGCTCAATTCAGGGGCTGCAAGTGCTAGGAAATAAAGGACGAAGACAAGGGTTACACCAAGGAAGATAAAACCTTTGGCTTTTTGTTTATTGTAAATCTGTCCTAACCCAGGAATGATAGACAGCAGGGCTGCTTTACTAGGTTGTTGCTTCTCCATAATAACTCCTTTCATAGGATACTGGTTTCTAGATAAAACCTAAACTATTTGTGTTTTTGTTGATAAATTCAAAGGGGGATTTGATTTCCACCCCCCTTGAACAAATTTCTTATTCACCAAATTTTTGTTTGATTGTTTCTTTAATCAATGTTACAGCATCGTTTGCAGCTGTCTTAGCATCTTTCTTACCGCTTACAGCTTCAAACAACATTGTTTTAGCTGGGTCCCAAACAGCTGACATTTGAGAGATGTTTGGCATTGGTTGAGCGTTCTTGAACTGTTTGATAACAGCTGTTGTCAACTCATCGTTTTTACCTTCAGCGTATGAACGAGCTTCAGTGTTAGCTGGGATTTCGTTAGTTGTATCGTAGAAGGCTTTTTGTTCTTCAGTTGAAACAAGGAAGTCTACAAATTTTTGAGCAGCTTCAAGGTTCTTAGTGCTTGATGGGATGATCCAAGCTTTACCACCACCGAATGCTGCGTAGTCTTTTCCGTTTGGAAGAGTTGGGATAGTTGCAACACCGTAGTTTACTTTAGCGTCTTTGAAGGCTTTAGCTTTCCAAGGTCCGTCGATGATAGCAGCTGTTTTACCTTCTTGGAATTGAGTTTGGATTAAGTTTCCAGCTCCTTCAGTATCTTGCATACCTTTAGGCCATTTTTCATACCAAGATTTAGCGTACTCTACACCTTTGATAGCGCCGTCGTTGGCAAGACCGATGTCTTTAGCGTCTTTACCGTTTTGTCCGAATACATAACCGCCGTTACCAGCAAGAAGTCCGTATGCAAAGTAGAAGTTTGTCCAGTCAGCTAGGAAAGCAGAAGTTTTTCCATCTTCTCCAGCGAATGCGTATTTGCTATCTTTAGCAAGGTTTTCCAAGTCAGCAAATGTTTTTGGAGCTTCTTTTACCAAGTCTTTGTTGTAGTACATAACAAGTGACTCGATAACAGCAGGAGCACCGTAAACTTTACCGTTAGCAGCTGTTACAAGAGATTTAGTTTTATCATCTGTTTTAGCGCCGTCGCTCAATTTAACTTCTGAAAGTTGTCCGTCAGTACCAAGGCTACCTACACGGTCGTATGGTGCCATCATAACGTCAGCAGCTTTACCAGATTGGTTATCTAGAGAAAGGTTGTCAAGACCACCCATTTGGTCTCCGGTTTTGATAGTCACTTTTACGCCAGCTTCTTTTTCGTAAGCTTTTGCAGCTGATTCAGCAAATGCTTTATATTGATCTTCAACGTAGAAAGTGATTTCTTTCGCTTCAGATGAACCAGAATCAGCAGCTTTTTCAGCAGGTTTGCTTCCGCAAGCTACCAAAAGCAAGCTAGCAAGTGTAACAGTTCCAAGCACAGCAGCGCTCTTCATGAATTTAGATGACATAGTGTATTCCTCCTAAAGAATAACAAATTTTATAATGAGGAAACGCAAACGTTTTCCTTTATGGCACTAGTATAACATAAACAGAAAGCGGTTGCAAGTGTTTTTTGTAAAAATTTTAAAAAATTTGTAGAAAAAAGTAAACGCTTTATCCTTCTATAATAGAAGAAAAGTCGAAAATGATTCTTATCTTAAGATTTTAAAAAAGTAGAGAAAACGATTGCTTAATTTTCAAATAGAAATGAGATGAGAAGTTTCAAATTTTGTTAGAGAATAAGTTAAGCAATACTGGCATTCCGATTCTATTTATCTTCTCAAGAATATATATACTAGTATGAAGAAAAATTTTTAAAAAAATAATCAAAAAAGTTTTTTAAAACCGCTTGCATTTATCAAAAAAATGCGATATACTTATTTCAACGCAAACGTTTGCGTTCGTAAAAATGTAATATCTAACTATAAACACATGAGGTGCTTATTATGAAAAAACGTCAAAGTGGTGTGTTGATGCACATTTCTTCTCTTCCAGGAGCATACGGAATCGGATCATTTGGTAAAAGTGCTTACGACTTCGTTGATTTCTTGGTTCGCACAAAACAACGTTACTGGCAAATCCTTCCACTAGGAACAACTAGTTACGGAGACTCTCCTTACCAATCTTTCTCAGCCTTCGCAGGGAACACTCATTTTATCGATTTAGATATCTTGGTAGAACAAGGCTTGTTGCAAGCAAGTGACCTTGAAGGGGTTGACTTTGGTAGCGATGCGTCTGAAGTTGATTATGCGAAAATCTACTATGCACGTCGTCCTCTTTTAGAAAAAGCGGTAAAACGTTTCTTGGAAGTAGGAGATGTTAAAGATTTTGAGAAATTTGCTCAAGACAACCAATCATGGCTTGAACTCTTTGCAGAGTATATGGCTATCAAAGAGAATTTTGACAATCTTGCTTGGACTGAATGGCCAGATGCAGATGTTCGTGCTCGTAAAGCTTCAGCACTTGAAAGCTACCGTGAGCAATTGGCAGACAAGTTGGTTTACCACCGTGTGACTCAATACTTCTTCTTCCAACAATGGTTGAAATTGAAAGCTTACGCTAACGACAACCACATCGAAATCGTTGGGGACATGCCAATCTACGTAGCGGAAGATTCAAGCGATATGTGGGCAAATCCACATCTCTTCAAAACAGATGTCAACGGTAAGGCGACTTGCATCGCAGGATGCCCACCAGATGAGTTTTCTGCAACTGGTCAGCTTTGGGGTAACCCAATTTATGACTGGGAAGCAATGGACAAAGATGGTTACAAATGGTGGATTGAACGCTTGCGTGAAAGCTTCAAAATCTACGATATCGTTCGTATTGACCACTTCCGTGGTTTCGAATCTTACTGGGAAATCCCTGCTGGTTCCGATACAGCAGCACCTGGTGAGTGGGTCAAAGGTCCGGGCTACAAGCTTTTTGCAGCCGTTAAGGAAGAACTTGGTGAGCTAAACATCATCGCAGAAGACCTTGGCTTCATGACAGATGAAGTTATTGAGTTGCGTGAACGTACTGGCTTCCCAGGAATGAAGATTCTTCAATTTGCCTTCAACCCAGAAGACGAAAGTATCGATAGCCCACACTTGGCACCTGCTAACTCAGTTATGTATACAGGAACACACGATAACAACACGGTTCTTGGTTGGTACCGTAACGAGATCGATGATGCGACTCGTGAGTACATGGCTCGCTACACTAATCGTAAAGAATACGAAACAGTGCCACATGCTATGCTTCGTACAGTCTTTTCATCAGTTAGCTTCATGGCAATTGCAACTATGCAAGATTTGCTAGAATTGGATGAGACAGCTCGTATGAACTTCCCATCTACCCTTGGTGGAAACTGGTCTTGGCGTATGACTGAAGAGCAATTGACACCAGCTGTCGAGGAAGGTTTGCTTGACTTGACAACAATCTATCGACGAATTAATGAAAATTTGGTAGAATTAAAGAAATAATACAATATCAGGAGACACCTTAAACATGTTATCACTACAAGAATTTGTACAAAATCGTTACAATAAAACCATTGCAGAATGTAGCAATGAAGAGCTTTACCTTGCTCTTCTTAACTACAGCAAGCTTGCAAGCAGCCAAAAACCAGTCAACACTGGTAAAAAGAAAGTTTACTATATCTCAGCTGAGTTCTTGATTGGTAAACTCTTGTCAAACAACTTGATCAACCTTGGTCTTTACGACGATGTCAAAAAAGAACTTGCTGCTGCAGGTAAAGACTTGATCGAAGTTGAAGAAGTTGAATTGGAACCATCTCTTGGTAATGGTGGTTTGGGACGTTTGGCTGCCTGCTTTATCGACTCAATTGCGACTCTTGGTTTGAATGGTGACGGTGTTGGTCTTAACTACCACTTTGGTCTTTTCCAACAAGTTCTTAAAAACAACCAACAAGAAACAATTCCAAATGCATGGTTGACAGAGCAAAACTGGTTGGTGCGCTCAAGCCGTAGCTACCAAGTACCATTTGCAGACTTTACTTTGACATCAACTCTTTACGATATTGATGTTACTGGTTATGAAACAGCAACTAAAAACCGCTTGCGTTTGTTTGACTTGGATTCAGTTGATTCTTCTATTATTAAAGATGGTATCAACTTTGACAAGACAGATATCGCTCGCAACTTGACTCTCTTCCTTTACCCAGATGATAGTGACCGTCAAGGTGAATTGCTTCGTATCTTCCAACAATACTTCATGGTTTCAAACGGTGCGCAATTGATTATCGACGAAGCAATCGAAAAAGGAAGCAACTTGCATGACCTTGCTGACTACGCAGTTGTACAAATCAACGATACTCACCCATCAATGGTTATCCCTGAATTGATCCGTCTTTTGACTGCACGTGGTATCGAGCTTGACGAAGCAATCTCAATCGTTCGTAGCATGACTGCCTACACTAACCACACAATCCTTGCTGAAGCTCTTGAAAAATGGCCTCTTGAATTCTTGCAAGAAGTGGTTCCTCACTTGGTACCAATCATCGAAGAATTGGACCGTCGCGTGAAAGCAGAATACAAAGATCCAGCTGTTCAAATTATCGATGAGAGCGGACGTGTTCACATGGCTCACATGGATATCCACTACGGATACAGCGTTAACGGGGTTGCAGCACTTCACACTGAAATCTTGAAAAATTCTGAGTTGAAAGCTTTCTACGACCTTTACCCAGAAAAATTCAACAACAAAACAAACGGTATCACTTTCCGTCGTTGGCTCATGCATGCTAACCCAAGCTTGTCTCACTACTTGGATGAGATTCTTGGAGACGGTTGGCACCATGAAGCAGATGAGCTTGAAAAACTTTTGTCTTATGAAGACAAAGCAGCTGTCAAAGAAAAATTGGAAAGCATCAAGGCTCACAACAAACGTAAATTGGCTCGTCACTTGAAAGAACACCAAGGTGTAGAAATCAATCCAAACTCTATCTTTGATATCCAAATCAAACGTCTTCACGAGTACAAACGCCAACAAATGAACGCTTTGTACGTGATCTACAAATACCTTGACATCAAAGCTGGTAACATCCCTGCTCGTCCAATCACAATCTTATTTGGTGGTAAAGCAGCTCCAGCCTACACAATCGCTCAAGATATCATCCACTTGATTCTTTGCATGTCAGAAGTTATTGCTAACGATCCAGCAGTAGCTCCACACTTGCAAGTAGTTATGGTTGAAAACTACAACGTTACTGCAGCAAGCTTCCTTATCCCAGCATGTGATATCTCAGAACAAATCTCACTTGCTTCTAAAGAAGCTTCAGGTACTGGTAACATGAAATTCATGTTGAACGGAGCTTTGACTCTTGGTACTATGGACGGAGCTAACGTGGAAATCGCTGAGTTGGTTGGCGGCGAAAATATCTACATCTTTGGTGAAGATTCAGAAACTGTTATCGACCTTTACGCAAAAGCAGCTTACAAATCAAGCGAATTCTACGCTCGTAAAGCTATCAAACCATTGGTTGACTTCATCGTTAGCGATGCAGTTCTTGCAGCTGGAAACAAAGAGCGCTTGGAACGTCTTTACAATGAATTGATCAACAAAGACTGGTTCATGACTCTTCTTGACTTGGAAGACTACATCAAAGTCAAAGAGCAAATGTTGGCTGACTACGAAGACCGTGACGCATGGTTGGATAAAGTTATCGTTAACATTTCTAAAGCAGGATTCTTCTCATCTGACCGTACAATCGCTCAGTATAACGAAGATATCTGGCACTTGAACTAAGATACAAGATTTATACTAATACACTTTCCTATAAAGCGAATTTCGATTGAAATTCGCTTTTTTGAATGATGTGGATTTGGATCAATCTTATTTAAAAGGGATAAATCATAGATACAGTGAACGCATAACACTTTATTTCAGCCTTATGTTTCTTCGTAGTTGATTACCTCATATTCCTTGTATTCGCTTACATAAAGTATTATAATATGATTGTAGGAAAGAAGGTGTTTTTATGTGGAAAAAATATTTTTCAAAATATAGATGGACTGATTTATTTTGGATTTTATTTATCATTTTGACCTGCCTCTATATAGGTAATCACGATTTGTTTCCTCTCAATCATCAAGAAATCTCTTTTCGTGGTAGCTTTTGGGGTCTGGTACTGGCCCTATATCACTTACTGTTTATTGATAAGTTTGTTATCTCGAATCGAAAATAAAGTTTAGGGCTATGCTTGACTGTGTACCTTTAGGATTGATTTTTGGGGGAAGATTTTGTCTCTATTATTTATTATTTTAAATTTGTTTATCTTGTACAAGATCTATTCTTTGAGACGGGAGAAATCGAAATACTTGATTTATACGGCCTATATCATATTTGGAATAAATGTAATATATGGTATTCAATGGTTATTAAGAGAATTGATTTCAAAGATTTCCGCTTAATGTGTATAGAAATTCCAGTGATTTTTGCATAACAAAACGCATAAGATTAAGGTTTTTGAGCACCTGTTCTTATGCGTTTTTGTAATATTAAAGATTTTCGGTAAGTTTTATACCTTTGGGAAGTCTAGTTTAGAATGCTTTCCCAACCAGAATCTCTGCCTCAATGGTAATCTCTGTCAAGTCGCTCCAGTCAATCTTAGTCTGGTCGATGTGAAAGAGTAGGGGCGTCATGCTGAGTAGGGCTTGGAGTTGCTCTGTTGTGATAGTCTTAGTCAGAGAGGCTGTTTGGCTAGATAGGATGGTAAAGTGTTCTTGGAAATGATTTTTGATATCTTGATTAGAATAATCCTTGTTTGTCAGCTGGTCTTGTACCTTCTGACGAATTTCCCTGAGGTGATTTTTAGTTGGAATAACCTTTATCAAGATACCGTCTTTGGATAAAACGCGACGAAATTCTCCATAGTTGGCAGGCGAAAAGATATCAAGTAAGATATCCATGCTGGCGTCTTTTATAGGAAGACGAGCTAGGTCGCCAACGAACCAATTGACTGCCCAGTTGGGTTCGCTCTTGGCAGCGATTTGGACGGAATCTTTGGAAATGTCAAAGGCATAGAAGGTTTTTTCAGGGTGACTTTCTTGTAGTTTGCGAGAATAGAATCCTTCACCACAACCGATATCTAAAATTGTTTTGGCATTTTTTGAGTTTGAAAGTAAATCAGAGACGACCTCTAAAATAGCTTGGTAAAAGCCGGCTTCTAGGATTTGTTGGCGATTTTGAAAGTTTTTCTTGTCGTAGTTGGCAGATTGCTTAATTTGAGGTGCCAGATTGACATAGCCAAATTTAGCCAAGTCAAAAGAATGGCGATTGTTGCATTTGAGACTGCTCTCTACCAGAGTCAGATTTTCTTGACAGATAGGACAGGCAAAGGCAGTCGCAGAAGCAAAACGCTGAAGTTTGGGTTTGAGATTTGTATTCATAGTTTAAGTGTATCAAAAGAGGCAAATGAAAGCAACTTTAGGAATAAGTAGATGGGAGATTCAGTAGAAATAAAACTAATTCTCCAATTTATGGAATGAAATTGCTTTTATATCTAAATTGCTATATAATAATGATAAGGAGGAAATAAGTATGTTAAAAGAAGTATTGAGCGTCGCAAAAGTTGCGAAAAAATCATCACTCTTTTTGGGTGGTGTCGCATTTGGTACCCTTGGCTTGAAAATCTTGGCAAGTAAGGAAGCTAAAAAAGGTTATTCTAAAGCCTTGGCTAAGGCTTATAAGTTAAAAGACGAGCTAGATGCATCTGTTTCTGTTGTGAAGCAACATGGAGACGATGTCTTGCAAGATGCCAAATATTTGTACGAGCAAGAGAAAAAAGAAGAGCAATTAGATAGCCTTATAGGGGAATAGTATGTCTTTTAAAGTGCTACATAGAGGATACCAACATATCCGACTATCATCATCTTTCTCGCTCACCTTGGATATTCAAGACTATCTTCGTTCCTTGGTGAGAGATGAAAAGGGGATTGAGTCTATCCAGTTTTACATGGATCAACAGCACTTTACTCTACGCATAAAAGAAGGCTTTTCTGTATTAGATAATGCAGAAGCCTTTTTAAAAAGAATTGATAAAGGGAAAGTTTCTGAGTTGATGACTCTTCCCATTCGTAGAGAAGAGAGTGCTTATTCTATTGTTTCAGGTGCAGCGATTAAGCGTATACTTTTTCGTAGTTTTGTGCCGTATCCTATTCGCTATATATGGACTTGTTATCAGGCTTTTGGCTATATTAGAGAAGCCTATCAAACACTAGCGCGTAAGGAACTAACGATGGAAGTCTTGGACTGTTCGGCGATTTTATTGTCCTTGTTTATGAACCAATCCAAGACAGCTAGCAATATCATGTTTATGCTTGATTTGGGGAATCATTTAGATCAGTGGTCCTTGAAAAAAACTGCAACAGATTTAGAACAGAGTCTTCTTGCAAAAGAGAGCGATGTATTCCTAGTACAGGGAGATATGGTTGTTAGTATCAAGAGTTCCGATGTTCAAATAGGAGATGTCTTGGTCCTATCTCAAGGAAATGAAATTCTGTTTGATGGACAAGTAGTTTCAGGTTTAGGTATGGTCAACGAAAGTTCCTTGACAGGAGAGAGTTTTCCAGTTGAAAAAAGAGAGTCTGATTTGGTTTGTGCAAATACAGTATTAGAAACTGGAGAGTTGCGCATTCGTGTAACCGATAATCAGATGAACAGCCGGATTTTACAACTGATTGAGTTGATGAAGAAATCTGAAGAAAACAAGAAAACGAAACAACGTTATTTCATCAAAATGGCGGACAAGGTCGTCAAATATAATTTCTTGGGGGCTGGGCTAACTTACCTATTGACAGGTTCTTTTTCTAAGGCTATTTCTTTCCTATTGGTCGATTTCTCCTGCGCTTTGAAAATCTCTACTCCTGTAGCTTATTTGGCAGCTATCAAGGAGGGGTTGAACCGTGAAATGGTGATTAAGGATGGAGATGTTCTGGAGAAATATCTGGAAGTTGATACCTTCTTATTTGATAAGACTGGGACAATCACAACTAGCTATCCTATAGTTGAAAAGGTGTTGCCTTTTGGGGACTACAGTGAGGAAGATATTCTCAGAATCAGTGCCTGTCTTGAGGAACACATTTATCATCCTATTGCTAATGCCATCGTCAAGCAAGCTGAGATAGAGGGGATTGAACATGAGGAAATGCATGGGAAACTCCAATATATTGCAAGCAAGGGGATCAAATCTCATATAGATGGGCAACCAGTTCTTATTGGGAATTATGTTTTGATGCAGGATGAGCAGATTCATATCAGTTCAGAACAAAATGCTTTAATTGAAGAGTACAAGAGTCAATACAATCTCTTATTCTTAGCCTACCAGAATGAATTGATTGGAATGTTCTGCATTCATACTCCTTTGAGAAAAGAAGCAAAAGCAGCCTTGGAGAAACTTAAGGCACAAGGGAAAAAATTGATTCTGGCAACAGGGGATACCTTGGTTAGAACAGAGGAATTAGTCAAAGATTTGCCCTTTGATCAGGTCTATACAGACTTGAAACCTGATGGAAAATTTGAGTTAGTAGAGGAACTGCATAAAGCAGGTCACACTATTTTGATGGTTGGAGATGGATTGAATGACTCAGCTGCTCTAACCCTATCAGATATCGGTGTGGTGATGAATGAGAGTGCAGATATTTCTAAGCAGATGAGTGATATCTTATTGTTAGATAATCGTTTGGATTTCTTCCAAGAGTTGGATTGGCTATCATCATCTTTGCAAACACTCATCAAGAAGAATATTCAAGATACCGTTGTCGTAAATAGTAGTTTGATTGGCTTTGGCTTGTTTAATTGGCTCAGTCCTTCAAATCTCTCTATCTTACATAATCTAACAACCTTACGTATTGTACTGCGTAGCCTGTCTATTAAGGTATAGGCGGGGACTATTAACAGCAAAAAGGAGTTACCTTTCTCGAGGTTAACTCCTTTTTTATAGGTAAATGTTGAACAGTTTAGTAAGTCAATACAAAGTATTTTTTCTTACCACGACGGATAACAGTCAGTTCGTTCTCTAACTTATCTGCGTCACTCAAGACATAGTCAAGGTCTTGGATACGGTCGCCGTTTACGTAGATAGCTCCGTTTTGGACGTCTTCACGGGCTTGGCGTTTTGAGTTAACTACACCAGATGAGACGAGCAGTTCCACGATATTGTGGTTTTCGTCTGCTTGAACTTGGTAGTTTGGTACACCACGAAGTCCTTGTTTGAGCTCTTTTACAGAAAGATTTTTGATGTTTCCTGCAAAGAGTTGTTCAGTGATGTTGAGGGCTTCTTTGTAAGCTTCTTCTCCGTGAACAAGTGTTACGACTTCACGAGCCAAGACTTTTTGAGCCAAGCGTTCGTGTGGAGCTGCTTCAAACTGTTTGCGGATGTCTTCAATCTCATCAAGTGACAAGAAAGTAAAGATCTTCAAGAAGCGAACAGCGTCAGCGTCCATCACGTTCATCCAGAATTGGTACATTTCGTATGGAGAAGTTTTTTCAGGATTGAGCCAGACTGCGTTTCCTTCTGATTTACCAAATTTCTTACCAGTTGCATCTGTGATCAATGGAACAGTGATAACGTGGCCAGTCTTGTCAGCCTTACGACGAAGCAATTCGGTACCAGCTGTCATATTTCCCCACTGGTCAGAACCACCGATTTGTAGCGTTACGTTGTGGTCTTGGTTAAGAACGAAGAAGTCGTAACCTTGCATGATTTGGTAAGCAAACTCAGTGTATGAAATTCCTGTTTCGATCCGTTTTTTCACAGATTCCTTGCTCATCATGTAGTTGACCGTGAAGTATTTTCCAATATCACGGAGGAAGTCAATGAAGCTGATGCTGCCAAACCAGTCGTAGTTGTTGACCATGACAGCTTTATTTTCGCCATTTTCAAAGTCAAGAAAACGAGAAAGTTGTCCTTGGATAGACTTGACCCAGCCATCTACTGTGTCTTTTGTTTGGAGACTACGTTCAGCATCTTTGAAGGACGGATCTCCGATGAGACCTGTGGCACCGCCAACGAGCGCATAAGGTTTGTGACCTGCTAGTTGCAAGCGACGACTTGTCAAGATTGCGACAAGGTGGCCTAGGTGAAGGCTGTCAGCGGTTGGATCGTAGCCAGTATAATAAGAAACTTGACCTTCTTCTAGGGCTTTACGCAAAGCTTCTTCATCAGTCGTTTGAAAAATCAAACCACGCTCTTTTAGCTCATCAAAAATGTGCATGTGTCTTTTCTCCTTTTTAAAATTATTGTTTCTAACTATTGTATCACAAACTTGGGCAATAGCCTAGCAGAATAGGAAAGAAAGTGGCTATTTTATTGAAAGTTTCCCTTTTATGGTATAATAGATAGAGTGAGGAAATCCATGCAAAATCAAGTAAATGAATTAAAACGAAAAATGCTGGAATTTTTCCAGCAAAAACAAAAAAATAAAAAAACAGCTAGCCCTGGCAAGAAAGTCTCAAGTGTCCAAAAATCTAAATCCTTAGAGAAGCCAGCTATTTTTCCAGCTATTTTACTGAGTATAAAAGCCTTATTTAACTTACTCTTTATACTCGGTTTTCTAGGAGGAATGTTGGGAGCTGGGATTGCTTTGGGGTACGGAGTGGCCTTATTTGACAAGGTTCGGGTGCCTCAGACAGAAGAATTGGTACATCAGGTCAAGGACATTTCTTCTATTTCAGAGATTACCTATGCGGATGGGACGGTGATTGCTTCCATAGAGAGCGATTTGTTGCGCACTTCTATCTCATCTGAGCAAATTTCGGAAAATCTGAAGAAAGCTATCATTGCGACGGAAGATGAACATTTTAAAGAACATAAGGGTGTAGTGCCCAAGGCGGTGATTCGTGCGACCTTGGGGAAATTTGTAGGTTTGGGTTCCTCTAGTGGGGGTTCAACTTTGACCCAGCAACTGATTAAACAGCAGGTGGTTGGGGATGCGCCGACCTTGGCTCGTAAGGCGACAGAAATTGTGGATGCTCTTGCCTTGGAACGCGCCATGAATAAGGATGAGATTTTAACGACCTATCTCAATGTGGCTCCGTTTGGTCGAAATAATAAGGGACAGAATATTGCAGGAGCTCAGCAGGCAGCTGAGGGGATTTTCGGTGTAGATGCAAGTCAGTTGACGGTTCCTCAAGCAGCATTTTTAGCAGGACTTCCACAGAGTCCCATTACCTATTCTCCTTATGAAAATACTGGGGAGTTGAAGAGTGATGAAGACTTAGAAATAGGTTTGAGACGGGCTAAGGCAGTTCTTTACAGTATGTATCGTACAGGTGCATTAAGTAAAGACGAGTATTCTCAATATAAGGATTACAATCTTAAACAGGACTTTCTCCCTTCAGCTACAGTCACAGGTGTGTCACGAGGCTATTTATACTTTACAGCCTTGGCAGAAGCTCAGGAACGTATGTATGATTATCTAGCTCAGAGAGACAATGTCTCCGCTAAGGAGTTGAAAAATGAGGCAACTCAGAAGTTTTATCGCGATTTGGCAGCCAAGGAAATTGAAAATGGTGGTTATAAGATTACTACTACCATAGACCAGAAAATTCATTCTGCCATGCAAAATGCGGTTGCTGACTATGGCTATCTTTTAGACGATGGAACAGGTCGTGTAGAAGTAGGGAATGTCCTGATGGACAACCACACAGGTGCTATTCTAGGCTTTGTAGGTGGTCGTAATTATCAAGAAAATCAAAATAATCATGCCTTTGATACCAAACGTTCGCCAGCTTCTACTACCAAGCCTTTGCTGGCCTACGGTATTGCTATTGACCAGGGCTTGATGGGAAGCGAAACGATTCTATCTAACTATCCAACAAACTTTGCTAATGGCAATCCGATTATGTATGCTAATAGCAAGGGAACAGGAATGATGACCTTGGGAGAAGCCTTGAACTATTCATGGAATATTCCGGCTTACTGGACCTATCGTATGCTCCGTGAAAAGGGTGTTGATGTCAAGGGTTATATGGAAAAGATGGGTTACGAGATTCCTGAGTACGGTATTGAGAGCCTGCCAATGGGTGGTGGTATTGAAGTCACAGTTGCCCAGCATACCAATGGCTATCAGACCCTAGCAAATAATGGTCTATATCATAAAAAACACGTGATTTCTAAAATTGAAGCAGCAGATGGTAGAGTGGTGTATGAGTATCAGGATAAACCAGTTCAAGTCTATTCAAAAGCTACTGCGACAATTATGCAGGGATTGCTGCGAGAAGTTCTATCCTCTCGTGTGACAACAACCTTCAAGACGAATCTGACTTCTTTAAATCCTACTCTGGCTAATGCAGATTGGATTGGGAAGACTGGTACAACCAACCAAGACGAAAATATGTGGCTCATGCTTTCGACACCTAGATTAACCCTAGGTGGCTGGATTGGGCATGATGATAATCATTCACTGTCACGTAGAGCAGGTTATTCCAATAACTCTAATTACATGGCTCATCTGGTAAATGCGATTCAGCAAGCCTCCCCAAACATTTGGGGAAACGAGCGCTTCGCTTTAGATCCTAGTGTCGTAAAATCCGAAGTCTTGAAATCAACAGGTCAAAAACCAGGGAAAGTTTCTGTTGAAGGAAAAGAGGTAGAGGTCACAGGTTCGACTGTTACCAGCTATTGGGCTAATAAGGCAGGAGCGCCAGCGACCAGTTATCGCTTTGCTATTGGCGGAAGTGATATGGATTATCAGAATGCTTGGTCTAGCATTGTGGGGAGTCTACCAACTCCATCAAGCTCCAGCAGTTCAAGTAGTAGCTCTAGCGACAGTAGTAACTCAAGTACTACACGACCTTCTTCTTCAAGGACGAGACGATAAGTTCTATAAATTGTGCTAAATGAAGTGGCGAATCAATTGATTGCCACTTTTTTCTTTTTCCCTTTCGTGTTACAATAAAGGTATGAATCAGTATCAGAAAAAGATTGTTAAAGGAACCATTTATTCGCTCCTATCCGGCTTAATCTGGGGAATCTGTGGAATTTTAGGAGAGTATTTCTTTACTCATTACCAGGTGTCTTCGGGCTGGATTACTTCTATGCGTTTGACACTAGCAGGAAGTCTTGTGCTCATTTGGTCTGCAATGCAATTAAAGTCGCAAGTGCTGGATATTTGGCGAGATAAGAAAAATTACCTACCCTTTTTAGCCTATGCTATTTTGGGGATTTTTTCAGTTCAGTATTTTTTCTATCTCTGTGTAGAATACTCAAATGCAGCGACAGCAACTATTTTACAGTTTATCAGTCCTGTCTTTATCCTCTTTTACAATCGCTTAATTTATAAAAAACGAGCGTCGAAAAGTGCTATTTTCTATGTTTTGATTGCTATGCTGGGTGTTGGCTTGATGGCGACAAAGGGAGACCTCTCTCAGTTATCCATGACGCCACTAGCTCTTATAACAGGTCTGTTGAGTGCCATGGGTGTTATGTTTAATGTTATCTTGCCCCAACCTTTCGCGAAGCGCTATGGTTTTGTACCGACGGTTGGGTGGGGGATGATTCTGGCAGGTTTATTTAGCAATGTCCTCTCGCCAGTGTATCAGCTTTCCTTTACTCTTGATATTTGGAGTATCTTGATTTGCCTTATTATCGCTTTCTTCGGGACGGCTTTTGCCTTTTTCATTTCTATGAAGGCGGTGTCCTTGGTTTCTCCCCTGGTAGTTTCTGTTATCAGTGCCAGTGAACCTCTCTCTTCTGCTCTCTTGAGTGTTTTGTTTTTAGGATTGGTGGTGGATTGGTCTCTTCTTCTAGCTATGGCCCTGATTATTTTACCTATGATTTTCCTATCGATAGAAGAAGCGAAAGAAAGTAAATAAAAAGTCTTTTCTTAATTCTAAAAGTGTGCTATACTAGAATAGTCAATAAAACACGGGGAGATAGTTGTGAAGAGTGTTTTTAGGTTGTATCGGTAGGGGCTTGCTTTTACCGACAGCACGTTTTATCTCACATCCCTAAAAATCATACCTAAAAACAAACAAAAAGGCTTCAAATTTGAGGCCTTTTTTGGTAGAATAGGTATCATTAAAATGAACTAGGAGGCGCTTATGACTGCTACAAAAATGAACGCTCAAGAAATTATCCAATTTATCGCCAATGCTGAAAAGAAAACCAGTGTTAAAGTAACCTTTGAAGGACAACTTGCAACTGCTGTGCCAAGCTCTGTTGTCAAACTAGGGAATGTCCTATTTGGAGACTGGAAGGACGTTGCTCCTCTTCTCGAAGGTTTGGTAGAAAATCAAGACTATGTTGTTGAGCAAGATGCTCGTAATTCAGCAGTTCCTTTGCTAGACAAACGTGCTATCAACGCTCGTATCGAGCCAGGTGCGATTATCCGTGACCAGGTTGAAATTGGTGACAACGCTGTTATCATGATGGGAGCGGTTATCAATATCGGTGCTGAAATTGGTGCAGGAACTATGATTGACATGGGGGCTATCCTTGGTGGCCGTGCCATCGTTGGGAAAAACAGCCACGTTGGTGCAGGTGCAGTTTTGGCAGGTGTGATTGAGCCAGCTAGCGCAGAACCAGTCCGTGTTGGAGACAATGTTCTTATCGGTGCTAATGCAGTGGTTATTGAAGGAGTTCAAATCGGTAGTGGTTCAGTTGTCGCAGCAGGAGCTATTGTTACCCAAGATGTCCCAGAAAACGTGGTGGTAGCAGGTGTTCCAGCTCGTATCATCAAAGAGATTGATGCCCAAACCCAACAAAAAACAGCGCTAGAGGATGCGCTTCGTACCTTATAATTGTAAAAGTAATAAAGAGGCGGAACCCTTCTTCCAGCCTCTTTCTGCTATATCGGAGGATAGATAGATGTTAGATTTGATTCAGACTAGACGAGATTTGCACCAGATTCCAGAGATTGGCTTGGAGGAGTTCAAGACTCAGGCTTATTTGCTGGATGTGATTGAGAAATTGACTGCGGGCAAGAATTTTGTCCAAGTTCGAACTTGGCGGACAGGTATTTTGGTTTACTTGCAGGGAAGTCAGCCAGAGCGGACTATTGGTTGGAGAACAGATATTGATGGTCTGCCGATCATCGAGCAAACAGGCCTTCCTTTCGTCTCTCAGCACCAAGGTCGTATGCACGCTTGTGGCCATGATTTCCACATGACTATTGCCTTAGGCTGTCTTGAGCGAGCCCTTGAGGAGCAACCAAAGAACAATCTGCTCTTTTTGCTTCAGCCTGCTGAAGAAAATGAAGCTGGTGGCATGCTCATGTATGAGGATGGCGCTTTTGGAGACTGGTTGCCAGACCAGTTTTATGGCCTCCATGTTCGGCCAGATTTGAAAGTCGGCCAGATTGCGACCAATACTCATACACTTTTTGCAGGGACTTGCGAGGTGAAGATTCGTTTTAAAGGTAAAGGAGGACATGCAGCATTTCCGCATGAAGCCAATGACGCTTTGGTGGCGGCTAGTTACTTTGTGACCCAGGTGCAGTCAGTTGTCAGCCGCAATGTCAACCCAATCGAGGGAGCAGTGGTGACCTTTGGTGTTTTCCAAGCTGGAACAACAAACAATGTTATCACAGACACAGCCTTTTTGCATGGAACTATTCGGGCCTTGACACAGGACATGAGTCTCTTGGTGCAAAAGAGGGTCAAAACAGTTGCAGAAGGAGTTGCAGCTGCCTTCGATATGGAAGTCGAAGTGGAACTCAAACAAGGGGGTTACCTGCCTGTTGAGAATAATCCAGTCTTGGCGCGTGAACTGATGGACTTCTTTGAAGAAAAAGAGGGGATTGAGTTAATTGATATTGAACCTGCTATGACAGGTGAAGACTTTGGTTATCTCCTTTCGAAGGTTGATGGTGTTATGTTCTGGCTTGGTATCGATAGTCCCTACGCCCTTCATCACCCTCAGATGAGTCCTAAGGAAGAAGCATTAGCTATTGGGGTGGATGCGGTCTCTAGTTTCCTGAAAAAGAAGGCGGCAGAGTAGAGGGCTTGTCTATGAAAGCAGAATTACGCAAGCAAGTCTTGCAAGAAATGAAGGCTTTACCTCTAGAGCAAAAACAGGCTATGGATCAAGCTTTAACGGATCAATTTTTGAAACATCCCTTCTACCAAGAAGCTAAGGTCATCGCAACCTACCTCTCTTTTCCTCATGAGTTTCAAACGCAGGAACTGATCGAGCAGGCTCTGAAGGATGGCAAGAAGGTTCTGATACCTAAAACATATCCCAGGGGTCGCATGGACTTTGTGGTCTATAATCCGCAACAACTGGTCAAAACTTCCTTTGGCTTACTGGAACCACAGGGAGATTTGGAAGTGGTGGATGCCTCTCAGATTGATTTGATTCATGTTCCAGGGTTAGCTTTTACGACAAAGGGCTATCGGATTGGCTATGGTGGAGGTTATTATGACCGCTATCTGAAACATTTTCCTGGTCATACTTTGAGTACGGTTTATCCTTGTCAAATTCAGGACTTTATCCCTGAAAATCATGATATTCCTGTTGAGGAGGTTCTGATTGATGAAGGAAATCTTTGATAGACGTTACCCTGTGACGAGTTTCTTCCTCTTAGTGACGGCCTTGGTATTTCTACTAATGTTGGTGACCACAGGAGGAAACTTTTACAGGGCAGATACTCTATTTCGATTTGGAGCCATGTACGGGCCTGCCATTCGCCTCTTTCCTGAGCAGATTTGGCGTCTCTTCTCTGCCATCTTTGTTCATATTGGGTGGGAACATTTCATTGTTAATATGCTTTCGCTCTATTATCTTGGTAGGCAAGTAGAGGAAATTTTCGGATCCAAGAAGTTTTGCTTTCTCTATCTTTTATCTGGAATGATGGGCAATCTCTTTGTTTTTGTATTTAGTCCCAAATCCTTAGCAGCAGGAGCCTCGACTTCTCTCTATGGGCTATTTTCCGCGATTATCATTCTTCGCTATGCCACTCGCAACCCCTATATCCAACATCTAGGACAGTCTTATCTGACACTTTTTATGGTTAACATTATTGGAAGTGTTCTGATTCCAGGAATCAGTCTAGCAGGCCATATCGGAGGTGCAGTCGGTGGCGCATTTCTAGCAGTTATCTTTCCAGTTAGAGGAGAAAGACGGATGTATAGCGCTAGTCAGAGACTGGTAGCGTTAGTCTTGTCCGTAGGACTCGCAGCCTTGCTTCTCTACAAGGGAATGGGATGAAAATTTATGTAATGAAAAAAAGATAAGGTATTTTTGAACCTTATCTTTTTATGTTATTCCTTCTCAGCCAATTCTTTTCCCAGTTGGATGAGGTAATTTTTCAAGGCATCTTTGACTTGTGGGTGCTTGAGGGCGTAGTCAATAGATGTTTTCATAAATCCAAACTTATCCCCAACGTCGTAACGAGCTCCTGTAAATTCACGGGCAAAAACACGCTGTGTTTTATTAAGCGTATCGATAGCATCGGTAAGTTGGATTTCATTTCCAGCACCAGGAGCTTGCTTTTCGAGGATATCAAAAATTTCCGGTGTCAGAAGATAGCGACCGATGATTGCCAAATCACTTGGTGCATCTTCGGGAGCTGGTTTTTCTACGAAAGTTTCAACGCTATAGAGTCCATTACTTCCTTCGCCCTGAGGAGCGATAACCCCGTATGATGAAACGTCTTCATGTGGTACAGGCATGACAGCAATGGTTGATGCGTGTGTCTTTTCGTAATCATTCATCAGTTGTTTTGTCAAAGGAACGGCATTCTCATTTGTGATGTCCATAAGGTCGTCACCCAGCATAACAACGAAGGGCTCATTCCCTACAAAAGCTTTGGCTTGTAAGACAGCATCTCCAAGACCACGAGGGTGAGTTTGGCGAATGAAATGGAGGCGCATACCAGTTGCTTCATCTACCAATTTTAACAAATCCGTTTTGCCTTTTTCCTTAAGGTTGTACTCAAGCTCAAAGTTTGAGTCAAAGTGATCCTCAATAGAACGTTTTGACTTACCAGTGACAACCAGAATATCTTCAATACCTGATTTAAGAGCTTCTTCTACGATAAACTGGATAGTTGGTTTGTCTACAATTGGCAACATTTCTTTGGCAAGGGCCTTGGTTGCCGGTAAAAATCGAGTCCCGAGTCCAGCGGCAGGGATGATTGCTTTTCTAACTTCTGATGACATAAGAATCCTTTCTTTAGAGGGTTAAGACCACTCATTTTCTGCTTTAAATTCATTGTTCATGATGTCATAAATGGCATCTTTGATATTGGTTCCGTGGTAAATAACTTGGTAAATGGCTTGTGTAATCGGCATATAGACTCCAAGTTCTTGCGCTAGTTCATAGGCTGCTCGAGTCGTTGAAATTCCTTCAATCACCATGCCCATATTAGCTTCTATATCATCTAGGGATTCTCCTCGTCCGAGAGCATCTCCAGCTCTCCAGTTACGAGAGTGGATGGAGGTTCCCGTTACGATCAAATCTCCCACACCAGATAAGCCACTATAGGTCAATGGACTGGCCCCGAGTGCTACCCCTAGGCGAGTAATTTCTGCCAAGCCTCGAGCGATGATGGCTGCCTTGGCATTGTCACCAAATCCCAGACCATGTAAAGCTCCGGCACCGACAGCAATAATATTTTTAAGAGCACCAGCAGTTTCAACTCCAATAATATCCGTATTGGTATAAAGTCGGAAGTAGTGATTACTAAAGAGTTCTTGCACGTATTGAGCTGTTTGTAAATCTTTAGAAGCAGCAGTGATTAAAGTCAGATCACGTACAATGGTTTCTTCCGCATGACTAGGTCCTGAAACAACGACGATATCACTGCGGAGATGTTCAGGAATTTCTTCTTCAAGGATGGTTGATAATCGTTTATGACTATCAGGCTCTAATCCCTTTGAAGCGTGCATGATGATAGCCTTATGATCCAAGGTTTCTGCAACTTGCTGGGCAACAAGTCGCGTCACTTTTGTTGGGACAACAAACAAAATCGCATCTACATCTTTCAGTGTCTCTGCTAAGTCAGTGTAGGCATTGATTTTCTCATCTAGAACGACATCTTTAAAGTAGTGCTTGTTAGTATGATAGGTATTAATTTCATTGATTTGTTCGGGAAGGTTTCCCCAAATACGTACCTCGTGTCCATTGTCATTTAAGACTTGTGAAAGGGCAGTTCCCCAAGAACCAGGCCCCAAGACGGCGACGGTTTGTTTTTTCATGTTTTTCTCCTTGATAGAGTTCTCTCTTTTATTTTATCACATTCTAGGGGATTTTGCACTTGCATTGCTGGGGGAGTGGTAGCTTTGTTACTTGAAAAATACATAAAAAACCGAGACGAAGTATTAAACTCTTAGTCTCGGTTTTGATATTTCTTAAAGAATAGCTCGGTTTATTTCAATTGATCTGTAATGTCTTTTGACAGCAACATTCCCAGATGATAAGTTTTATTGATGTAAGCAATGACATCATTGATATTTTCAGTCGTTTGAATTTTCTCTTTGATGTCAGCCCTAAATGTTTCATCCTTCAAAAGTTGTTCTTGGTAGAGCCTTTGCAGTCTCTCTTTCTCGTACTTATTGAGCAGAAAAAGGAACACCAAGCTAATCACAACGAGGATATAAGCATATTGGCTCATAGAATATCTCCCTGTATGATAAAGAAGTAGTAGTGAGTAGATTGAATTAGTGAAGCGTTTAGGCAAATCACCATAGTTACGACGTCATGGCCTCTAAATCGATGATATTTAGAGACCATGACTAGTGAAGCGCCTAGCCAAAGTCCGAATAGGATTTGGCGTTAGTTATTTAGACTACTTTACAATAAAGTGATTAAAAGATTACGACATGAGCCTAACCAAATCGATATTATTGGGTTAGATGAATTAGTAAAGCGTTTAGACAAGTATCTCTAATTACGACGTAAAGAAACATAAATCGATAATATTTATGTTTCTTTACTAGTGAAGCGCCTAGCCAAATCTCCGACAGGATTTGGTCTTAATTACTTAGACTGCTTTTTAATCAAGTAACTTGAAGATTACGACATGAACCAAACCAAATCGATATTATTTGGTTTGGTGAATTAGTGAAGCGTTTAGGCAATTCGCCATATAGCGATTGCCGTCAAGAGACTAGGAACTTTAGTTCCAGTCTCTTGTAACGATTTACATCTTCTCTGGCGCTTCTACTCCAAGCAAGCGAAGGGCTTCTTTGAGAACAATTGCAGTTGCGTAGCTGAGGGCTAGACGGCTGTCGCGTTCTGGGGTTTCATCCAAGATGCGCGTATGTGCATAGTATTTGTTAAAGGCTTGAGCTAGGCTAATTGCAAATTTAGCAATGATAGAAGGTTCAAAGTTATCCGCCGCACGGTTAATAATACGTGGGAAGTCTTGGATGAGTTTGATGATTTCCCAGCTTTCAGCATCATTCAAGCTATAGTTGCCAGCTGTTTCTGGTTTGAAGTCTGCTTTGCGCAAGATAGATTGGATACGAGCGTAAGCATATTGAACGTAAGGTCCAGTTTCACCCTCGAAGGATACCATAGCCTCTAAGTCGAAGTCGTATCCATTTGTACGGTCGGTCTTGAGGTCATAGAACTTAATGGCTCCTACCCCGACAGCATGCGCTACCTGGTCTTTGTTTTCCAATTCAGGGTTTTTAGCTTCGATTTGGGCCTTGGCACGGCTAACTGCCTCTGCAACTGTAGGTTCTAGTAAGATGACATTCCCTTTACGAGTAGAGAGTTTCTTCCCTTCTTTTGTAACCAAACCAAAAGGAACGTGAGTAATGTCGTTACTCCAGTCGTAGCCCATCTCTTGTAAGACAGCTTTGAGTTGTTTAAAGTGGGCAGATTGTTCTTGGCCAACGACGTAGATAGATTTAGCAAATTGGTATTCGTTTTTACGGTAAAGAGCTGCAGCCAAGTCACGTGTGATATAGAGAGTTGCACCATCAGATTTTTTGATAAGGGCTGGATGTTCAATTCCATATTTCTCAAGATTCACAACTTGGGCACCTTCTGATTCAACAAGAAGGCCTTTTTCAGAAAGAATGTCTACAACTGCATCCATCTTATCGTTGTAGAAGGCTTCTCCATTGTAGCTGTCAAATTCGACTTGTAATTCATTGTAAAGACGGTTAAATTCCACCAAACTTTCATCACGGAACCATTGCCAAAGTGCGAGAGCTTCCTCGTCTCCATTTTCAAGTTTACGGAACCATTCGCGTGCTTCTTCATCCAAGCTAGGGTCATTTTCAGCTTCAGCGTTGATGCGGACATAGAGTTTAAGAAGTTCATCGATTGGATGAGCTTTTACAGCTTCTTCATCGCCCCATTTTTTGTAGGCAACAATCAACATCCCAAACTGTTTACCCCAGTCTCCCAAGTGGTTGACCTTGACCGTTTGATAACCGATTTTTTGGAAAATATGTGATAAGCTATCTCCGATAACAGTTGAGCGTAGGTGGCCAATAGAGAATGGCTTAGCGATATTGGGACTAGACATGTCGATAACAACATTTTCTTGTTTGCCAATAGTTTGGTCAGCATAGTGTTCTTTTTCAGTGATAACAGCTTGCAATACTTGAGCAGAAATGGCAGATTTATCAAGGAAAAAGTTAACGTAAGGTCCTGTTGCAACAACCTTTTCAAAGGCTTGGCTGTTAATTTTTTCAGCCAGTTCAGCCGCAATCATTTGAGGTGCTTTACGTTCGACTTTTGCAAGAGAAAAAGCGGGGAAAGCGATGTCTCCCATTTCTGAGTTTTTAGGGGTTTCCAGTAAATTTAAAATAGCCTCTTGGTCCAGGCTATCAATGATACTAGCCAATTCGCTAGCAATCAATTCTTTTGTATTCATTAAGAGCTCCTTTTTGGACTTTTCTACTATTTTATCACAATTTTAAAGAAAGAAGAAAAAATTTTTGAAATCTCCTATTTTTTTGGTATAATATAGTTATAAAAATAGTTATAAATATTCACATAAGAGGATTTTATGAGAAAAAGAGATCGTCATCAGTTAATAAAAAAAATGATTACTGAGGAGAAATTAAGTACACAAAAAGAAATTCAAGATCGGTTGGAGGCACATAATGTTTTTGTGACGCAAACAACCTTGTCTCGTGATTTGCGCGAAATCGGCTTGACCAAGGTCAAGAAAAATGATATGGTGTATTATGTACTAGCAAATGAGACAGAAAAGATTGATTTGGTTGAATTTTTGTCTCATCATTTAGAAGGTGTTGCAAGAGCAGAGTTTACCTTGGTGCTTCATACCAAATTGGGCGAAGCCTCTGTTTTGGCAAATATTGTAGATGCAAACAAAGATGAATGGATTTTAGGAACAGTTGCTGGTGCCAATACCTTATTGGTCATTTGTCGAGACCAGCACGTTGCCAAACTCATGGAAGATCGTTTGCTAGATTTGATGAAAGATAAGTAAGGTCTTGGGAGTTGCTCTCAAGACTTATTTTTGACAAGGAGAGACGGAAAATGGCGACAGAAAAGCTATCACCCGGGATGCAACAGTATGTGGATATTAAAAAGCAATACCCAGATGCTTTTTTGCTCTTTCGTATGGGTGATTTTTATGAATTATTTTATGAGGATGCGGTCAATGCTGCGCAGATTCTGGAAATTTCCTTAACGAGTCGCAACAAGAATGCCGACAATCCGATTCCTATGGCGGGTGTCCCCTATCATTCTGCCCAACAGTACATCGATGTCTTGATTGAGCAGGGCTATAAGGTAGCCATTGCAGAGCAGATGGAAGATCCTAAACAAGCAGTTGGGGTTGTGAAACGAGAGGTTGTTCAGGTCATTACCCCAGGGACAGTGGTTGATAGCAGTAAGCCGGATAGCCAGAATAATTTCTTGGTTGCCATAGACCGTGATGGCAATCAGTTTGGTCTAGCTTATATGGATCTAGTGACAGGTGATTTTTATGTGACAGGTCTTTTGGATTTCACGCTGGTTTGTGGGGAAATCCGTAACCTCAAGGCTCGAGAAGTGGTGCTGGGCTATGACTTGTCTGAGGAAGAAGAACAAATCCTCAGTCGCCAGATGAATCTGGTGCTTTCCTATGAAAAAGAAGGCTTTGAAGACCTTCATTTACTGGATTCACGATTAGCAGCGGTGGAGCAAGCGGCATCTAGTAAGTTGCTCCAGTATGTCCATCGAACCCAGATGAGGGAGTTGAACCACCTCAAACCTGTTATCCGTTATGAAATCAAGGATTTCTTGCAGATGGATTATGCGACCAAGGCTAGTCTGGATTTGGTTGAGAATGCTCGTTCAGGCAAGAAACAAGGCAGTCTTTTCTGGCTTTTGGATGAAACCAAAACGGCTATGGGAATGCGTCTCTTGCGTTCTTGGATTCATCGCCCTTTGATTGATAAGGAACGAATCGTCCAACGTCAAGAGGTGGTGCAGGTTTTTCTCGACCATTTCTTTGAGCGCAGTGATTTGACAGATAGTCTCAAGGGTGTTTATGACATTGAGCGCTTGGCTAGTCGGGTTTCTTTTGGCAAAACCAATCCCAAGGATCTCTTGCAGTTGGCGACTACCTTATCCAGTGTGCCACGGATTCGAGCGATTTTAGAGGGAATGGAGCAGTCTGCTCTGTCTTATCTTATCGAACAATTGGATGGAATTCCTGAGTTGGAGAGTTTGATTAGTGCAGCGATTGCTCCTGAAGCTCCTCATGTTATTACAGATGGGGGAATTATCCGAACTGGATTTGATGAGACTTTAGACAAGTACCGTCGCGTTCTCAGAGAAGGGACTGGATGGATTGCTGAAATTGAGGCTAAGGAGCGAGAAAACTCTGGTATTAGCACGCTTAAGATTGACTACAATAAAAAGGATGGCTACTATTTCCATGTGACCAATTCTCAACTGGGAAATGTGCCTGCTCACTTTTTCCGCAAGGCAACGCTGAAAAACTCAGAACGCTTTGGAACTGAGGAATTGGCCCGTATCGAGGGGGATATGCTGGAAGCACGTGAGAAGTCAGCTAACCTAGAGTACGAAATCTTTATGCGTATTCGTGAGGAAGTCAGCAAGTATATCCAGCGTTTGCAGGCTTTAGCTCAAGGAATTGCGACAGTTGATGTCTTGCAAAGTCTGGCGGTTGTAGCTGAAACCCAGCATTTGATTCGACCTGAATTCGGAGATGATTCGCGAATTGATATCCAGAAAGGGCGCCATGCTGTTGTTGAAAAGGTCATGGGGGCTCAGACCTATATTCCAAATACGATTCAGATGGCAGACGATACTAGTATTCAACTGATTACAGGGCCCAACATGAGTGGGAAGTCAACCTATATGCGTCAGTTAGCCATGACGGCAGTTATGGCCCAGTTGGGTTCTTATGTGCCAGCAGAAAGTGCCCATTTACCGATTTTTGATGCAATTTTTACCCGTATCGGAGCAGCCGATGACTTGGTTTCAGGTCAATCAACCTTTATGGTGGAGATGATGGAGGCCAATAATGCTATTTCGCATGCGACCAAGAACTCTCTCATTCTCTTTGATGAGTTAGGTCGTGGAACTGCAACTTATGACGGGATGGCTCTTGCCCAGTCTATCATCGAATACATTCACGAACATATCGGAGCCAAGACCCTCTTTGCGACCCACTACCATGAGTTGACTAGTCTAGAGTCCAGCTTGGAACACTTGGTCAATGTCCACGTGGCAACCTTAGAGCAGGATGGGCAGGTCACCTTCCTTCATAAGATTGAACCAGGTCCAGCTGATAAATCCTACGGTATCCATGTTGCCAAGATTGCTGGCTTGCCAGCAGATCTTTTAGCAAGGGCGGATAAGATTTTGACACAACTGGAGAGTCAAGGGGGAGAAAGTCCAAGTCTGATGAGACAAACAAGTGCTGTCACAGAACAGATTTCACTCTTTGATACGACTGAAGAACATCCTATCCTAGCAGAATTAGCTAAGCTGGATGTTTACAATATGACACCTATGCAGGCTATGAATGTCTTAGTAGAGTTAAAACAGAAACTATAAAACCAAGACTCACTAGTTAATCTAGCTGTATCAAGGAGACTTCTTTGACAATCCCCCACTTTTTTGCTAGAATAACATCACACAAACAGAATGAGAAGGAGCTGACACATTGTCGCTCCCTTTTGTCTATTTTTTAAGGAGAAAGTATGCTGATTCAGAAAATAAAAACCTACAAGTGGCAGGCCTTGGCTTCGCTCCTGATGACAGGCTTGATGGTTGCTAGTTCACTTTTGCAACCGCGTTATTTGCAGGAAGTCTTAGACGCCCTCCTTGCTGGAAAATATGAAGCTATTTATAGTATCGGGGCTTGGTTAATTGGTGTGGCCCTGGTTGGTCTAGTTGCTGGTGGTCTCAATGTTGTCCTTGCAGCCTATATTGCCCAAGGAGTTTCATCTGACCTTCGGGAGGACGCCTTCCGTAAAATCCAAACCTTTTCTTATGCCAATATTGAACAATTTAATGCGGGAAATCTAGTCGTTCGCATGACAAATGACATCAACCAGATTCAGAACGTGGTCATGATGACCTTCCAAATTCTTTTCAGACTTCCCCTCTTGTTTATCGGTTCGTTTATCCTGGCGGTTCAAACCCTACCTTCTCTGTGGTGGGTGATTGTTCTCATGGTAGTCTTGATTTTTGGCTTGACTGCTGTCATGATGGGAATGATGGGGCCTCGTTTTGCCAAGTTTCAAACCCTTCTTGAACGCATCAATGCCATTGCCAAGGAAAATCTGCGCGGTGTTCGTGTGGTCAAGTCCTTTGTCCAAGAAAAAGAGCAGTTTGCTAAGTTTACAGAGGTATCAGACGAGCTTCTTGGTCAAAACCTTTACATTGGTTATGCCTTTTCAGTAGTGGAACCCTTTATGATGTTAGTCGGCTACGGGACGGTTTTCCTCTCTATTTGGCTAGTTGCTGGGATGGTTCAGTCGGATCCGTCAGTTGTTGGTTCCATTGCTTCCTTTGTCAATTACCTAAGCCAGATTATTTTTACCATTGTTATGGTTGGATTTTTGGGAAATTCTGTCAGTCGTGCTATGATTTCCATGCGTCGTATTCGAGAAATTCTGGACGCAGAGCCAGCCATGACCTTCAAGGATGTCCCAGATGAAGAGTTGGTCGGAAGTCTTAGCTTTGAAAATGTGACCTTTACCTATCCAATGGACAAGGAACCAATGCTGAAAGATGTAACCTTTACTATCGAACCTGGTCAAATGGTTGGTGTAGTTGGAGCGACTGGTGCAGGAAAATCAACCTTGGCTCAATTGATTCCACGTCTCTTTGACCCACAGACAGGGGCTATCAAAATTGGAGGCAAGGATATTCGCGAAGTGAGTGAAGGTACCCTGCGTAAAACAGTGTCTATCGTTCTCCAACGTGCCATTCTCTTCAGTGGAACCATTGCAGATAACTTGAGACAGGGTAAGGGAGATGCTACTCTATTTGAAATGGAGCGTGCAGCCAATATTGCCCAAGCCAGTGAATTCATTTATCGTATGGAGAAAACCTTTGAGAGTCCAGTTGAGGAACGGGGAACCAACTTCTCAGGTGGGCAAAAGCAAAGGATGTCGATTGCGCGCGGGATTGTCAGCAATCCACGTATTCTGATTTTTGATGATTCGACCTCAGCCTTGGATGCCAAGTCAGAGCGCCTGGTTCAGGAAGCCTTGAATAAGGACTTAAAAGGCACAACAACCATTATCATCGCTCAAAAGATTAGCTCAGTTGTTCATGCGGATAAAATTTTGGTTCTGGATCAAGGTCGATTGATTGGTCAAGGGACACATGCAGACTTGGTTGCTAATAATGCCGTTTACCGTGAAATCTATGAAACACAGAAAGGAAAGGAGGAGTAAGATGAAGACAATTCAATTTTTTTGGAATTATTTTAAAGTCTATAAGCTATCATTTGTAGTTGTCATCCTGATGATTGTTCTAGCGACTCTTGCCCAAGCCCTCTTTCCGGTCTTTTCTGGACAAGCGGTAACGCAACTAGCCAATTTAGTTCAAGCTTATCAAAATGGTAATCCAGAACTTGTCTGGCAAAGTCTATCAGGAATCATGGTCAATCTTGGTCTGCTGGTTTTGGTTCTCTTTATCTCCAGTGTCATATACATGTGTCTCATGACGCGCGTGATTGCAGAATCGACCAATGAGATGCGCAAAGGCCTCTTTGGCAAGCTTGCGCGATTGACGGTTTCTTTCTTTGACCGCCGACAAGATGGGGATATCCTGTCTCGTTTTACCAGTGATTTGGATAATATCCTCCAAGCCTTTAACGAGAGCTTGATTCAGGTCATGAGTAATATTGTTTTATACATTGGTCTGATTCTTGTCATGTTTTCGAGAAATGTAACGCTGGCCCTCATTACTATTGCCAGCACACCAGTGGCCTTCCTCATGCTGATTTTTATCGTGAAAATGGCACGCAAATACACCAACCTCCAGCAAAAAGAGGTAGGGAAGCTCAATGCCTATATGGATGAGAGTATCTCAGGTCAAAAAGCCGTCATTGTCCAAGGAATTCAAGAGGATATGATGGCAGGATTTCTTGAACAAAATGAGCGCGTGCGCAAGGCGACCTTTAAAGGAAGAATGTTCTCAGGAATTCTTTTCCCTGTCATGAATGGGATGAGTCTGGTTAATACAGCCATCGTTATCTTTGCTGGTTCAGCTGTTCTACTGAATGATAAGACTATTGAAACAAGTACAGCCCTCGGTTTGATTGTTATGTTTGCCCAATTTTCTCAGCAGTACTACCAGCCTATTATTCAAGTTGCGGCTAGTTGGGGAAGCCTTCAGTTGGCCTTTACAGGGGCTGAACGGATTCAGGAAATGTTTGATGCAGAGGAAGAAATCCGACCTGAAAATGCTCCAACCTTCACTCAGTTGCAAGAAGGTGTTGAAATCAGCCACATTGATTTCTCATACTTGCCTGATAAACCCATTTTGAAAGATGTCAGCATTTCTGCTCCTAAAGGCCAGATGACAGCGGTTGTTGGTCCGACTGGGTCAGGGAAAACGACTATTATGAACCTCATCAATCGCTTTTATGATGTTAATGCTGGTGGGATTTATTTTGACGGTAAAGACATCCGTGACTATGATTTAGATAGTCTCAGAAGCAAGGTGGGAATTGTCTTGCAAGATTCGGTCTTGTTTAGCGGAACGATTCGAGACAATATCCGTTTTGGTGTGCCAGATGCTAGTCAAGAAATGGTTGAGGCAGCAGCCAAGGCAACCCATATTCACGACTACATCGAAAGCTTGCCTGATAAGTACGATACCCTTATAGATGATGACCAGAGCATCTTCTCGACAGGGCAAAAACAATTGATTTCTATCGCTCGAACCCTGATGACAGATCCAGAAGTTCTCATTCTCGATGAAGCCACTTCAAACGTAGATACGGTGACAGAAAGTAAGATTCAGCACGCCATGGAGGCGGTTGTAGCAGGCAGAACCAGTTTTGTTATTGCCCATCGTTTGAAGACCATCCTTAATGCAGACCAGATTATTGTCCTTAAAGATGGAGAGGTCATTGAACGTGGTAACCACCATGAACTCTTGAAGCTAGGTGGATTCTATTCAGAACTCTATCACAATCAATTTGTTTTCGAATAAGAAAAAAGTTGTCCTATGTGGGCAGCTTTTTCTTGTCCATAAAAAATATTTATCACAGACTTAAAAAAAACATATTAGACGAAAGACGTTTTGAGTGATATGATAGGACTATCGTTAACATTCGAAAGGAGAGACATCATGGCTAGAACGGTTGTAGGAGTTGCTGCAAATCTATGTCCTGTAGACGCAGAAGGAAAAAACATTCATTCATCTGTATCTTGTAGATTCGCAGAGAGCATTCGTCAAGTCGGTGGTCTCCCTTTAGTCATTCCTGTTGGTGATGAGTCAGTGGTGCGCGATTATGTGGAAATGATTGACAAATTGATTTTGACAGGAGGCCAAAATGTCCATCCTCAGTTTTACGGAGAGAAAAAGACCATCGAGAGCGATGATTACAATCTAGTCCGTGATGAATTTGAATTGGCGCTTTTGAAAGAAGCGCTCCGTCAGAATAAACCAATTATGGCAATCTGCCGTGGTGTCCAACTTGTCAATGTTGCCTTTGGTGGAACCCTCAATCAAGAAATCGAAGGTCACTGGCAAGGACTACCTTTCGGAACATCTCACTCTATTGAGACAGTGGAAGGAAGCGTGGTGGCTAAGTTATTCGGAAAAGAAAGTCAGGTTAACTCTGTCCATCGTCAGAGTATCAAAGATTTGGCACCTAATTTCCGCGTGACCGCTATTGATCCAAGAGACAAGACCATCGAAGCGATTGAGTCTATCGACGAGCACCGCATTATCGGTTTGCAGTGGCATCCAGAGTTTCTGGTTAATGAAGAAGATGGCAATTTAGAATTATTTGAGTATTTATTGAATGAACTGTAACGGCTGGAACATCTAGTCGTTCTTTCTTTTTATTATTTCAAAATTTTTGGAATGTGGGATTTTTACGCAAACGTTTGAATTCTGATAAAAATTGGAGAAATTCGACAAAAAAACTTGAAAAAAACGAAGGTAAGCGTTATGATAGAAAAGAAGAAATATTGGAGGAATAACATGTCACATATTAAATTTGATTATTCAAAAGTTTTAGACAAATTTGTTGCACCACATGAAGTGGAATACATGCAATCACAAGTAACAGCAGCAGATGAATTGATCCGTAAAGGAACTGGTGCTGGTAGCGACTTCTTGGGATGGTTGGACCTTCCTGAAAACTACGACCGTGAAGAATTCGGCCGCATCTTGAAAGCTGCTGAGCAAATCAAATCAGACAGCGATGTTTTGGTTGTGATTGGTATCGGTGGATCTTACCTTGGTGCCAAAGCAGCAATCGACTTCTTGAACCACCACTTTGCTAACTTGCAAACAAAAGAAGAACGTAAGGCTCCACAAATCCTTTACGCAGGAAACTCAATCTCATCTACTTACCTTGCTGACTTGGTAGAGTATGTTTCAGACAAAGACTTCTCAGTAAACGTAATTTCTAAATCAGGTACAACAACTGAACCAGCTATCGCTTTCCGTGTCTTCAAAGAACTCTTGGTTAAGAAATACGGACAAGAAGAAGCCAACAAACGTATCTATGCAACAACTGACCGCCAAAAAGGTGCTGTTAAGGTTGAAGCAGATGCCAACGGTTGGGAAACATTTGTGGTTCCAGATGACATCGGTGGACGCTTCTCAGTATTGACAGCTGTTGGTTTGCTTCCAATCGCTGCTTCAGGAGCTGACATCAAAGCCCTTATGGAAGGTGCTAACGCAGCTCGCAAAGACTACACTTCAGATAAAATCTCTGAAAACGAAGCTTACCAATACGCAGCAGTTCGTAACATCCTTTACCGTAAAGGCTATGCAACTGAAATCTTGGTAAACTATGAACCATCACTTCAATACTTCTCAGAATGGTGGAAACAATTGGCTGGTGAATCAGAAGGAAAAGACCAAAAAGGTATCTACCCAACTTCAGCCAACTTCTCAACTGACTTGCACTCACTTGGTCAATTTATCCAAGAAGGAACTCGTATCATGTTTGAAACAGTCGTCCGCGTTGACAAACCTCGTAAGAACGTGATTATCCCTAGCTTGGAAGAAGACCTTGATGGACTTGGTTACCTTCAAGGAAAAGACGTTGACTTTGTAAACAAAAAAGCAACTGACGGTGTTCTTCTTGCCCACACAGATGGTGATGTACCAAACATGTACGTCACTCTTCCAGAGCAAGATGCTTTCACTCTTGGTTACACTATCTACTTCTTCGAATTGGCTATCGCCCTTTCAGGTTACTTGAATGCTATCAACCCATTTGACCAACCAGGTGTTGAAGCTTACAAACGTAACATGTTTGCCCTTCTTGGAAAACCAGGATTTGAAGAATTAAGCAAAGAACTTAACGCACGTCTATAATAGAAGAAAAGAGTGGTTTGTCCACTCTTTTTACTCTCTTTATCCATAGAAATTGGACTCAGCCAAGACTTGTGATATAATATAGAGAGCAAAAAGGCAGACGCCTAGAGACTTTATAGGAGAAACTATGTCAAAAGATATCCGCGTACGTTACGCACCAAGTCCAACAGGACTACTACACATCGGAAATGCCCGTACAGCATTGTTCAACTACCTTTACGCACGTCATCACGGTGGAACTTTTATTATCCGTATCGAAGATACTGACCGTAAACGTCATGTCGAGGATGGTGAACGTTCACAGCTTGAAAATCTTCGTTGGTTAGGCATGGATTGGGATGAAAGCCCAGAAACACATGAAAACTACCGCCAGTCTGAGCGCTTGGACTTGTATCAAAAATACATCGACCAATTGCTAGCTGAAGGAAAAGCCTACAAATCTTATGTTACAGAAGAAGAATTGGCGGCTGAACGCGAACGCCAAGAAGCGGCTGGTGAAACACCACGCTACATCAACGAATACCTTGGTATGAGTGAAGAGGAAAAAGCTGCTTACATTGCAGAACGTGAAGCAGCTGGTATCATTCCAACAGTTCGTTTGGCTGTCAATGAGTCAGGTATCTACAAATGGCATGACATGGTCAAAGGCGATATCGAATTTGAAGGTGGCAATATCGGTGGTGACTGGGTTATTCAAAAGAAAGACGGTTACCCAACTTACAACTTTGCCGTTGTTATCGATGACCATGATATGCAAATCTCTCATGTTATCCGTGGAGATGACCATATTGCTAATACACCAAAACAGCTTATGGTTTATGAAGCACTTGGTTGGGAAGCTCCAGAGTTTGGTCACATGACCTTGATTATCAACTCTGAGACTGGTAAGAAGTTATCTAAACGTGATACTAATACACTTCAATTTATCGAAGATTACCGAAAGAAAGGTTACCTTCCAGAATCAGTCTTTAACTTTATTGCTCTTCTTGGTTGGAACCCAGGTGGCGAAGATGAAATATTCTCTCGTGAAGAATTGATTAAACTTTTCGATGAAAACCGCCTCAGCAAATCTCCTGCAGCCTTTGATCAGAAGAAACTCGACTGGATGAGCAATGATTATATCAAGAATGCAGACCTAGAAACTATCTTTGAAATGGCAAAACCATTCCTAGAAGAAGCAGGTCGATTGACTGACAAGGCTGAAAAATTAGTTGAACTCTATAAACCACAAATGAAATCAGTCGATGAAATTATCCCATTGACAGATCTCTTCTTCTCAGATTTCCCAGAATTGACCGAAGCAGAGCGGGAAGTCATGGCGGGGGAAACAGTCCCAACAGTTCTTGAAGCCTTCAAAGCAAAACTTGAAGCAATGACAGATGATGAATTTGTAACAGAGAATATCTTCCCACAAATTAAAGCTGTTCAAAAAGAAACAGGTATTAAAGGGAAAAATCTTTTCATGCCTATTCGTATCGCAGTTTCAGGTGAAATGCATGGACCAGAATTACCAGATACTATCTTCTTGTTAGGCCGTGAAAAATCAATCCAACATATCGAAAATATGTTAAAGGAAATCTCTAAATAAGAAGGATGCAACAATGGACATCTGGGAAAAGATGTACGAAGAAGCACAGAAATTGTATAATCCACATGAAGTATCTGATTTTGTTTATGCTAATCATGTCGTTGCCGCAGTAGAAGCAGAAGATGGACAAATAGTTACAGGATTCTGTATGGAGGGAACCTGTGGTGTTTTCCATCTCTGCGCAGAGCGGGCAGCACTCTTCAATAATGTACCAATTCTCGGGACAAACTAAGGTTAGAAAAGTCTTAGCCTTTCGAGATAAAGCACCTTATGGTGGAAGTTCAGCCATGCCTTGCGGTGCTTGTAGAGAATTTCTTTTAGAACTGAATACTGAAAATAAAGATGCAGAATTCATGATGGACTATAATATAAGAAAAACAGTTAAAGTCGCAGAACTAATCCCGTATTGGTGGGGAGAAGAACGTGCTTCTAAGTTTAATGAACAATAGAAGAGTCAGTACAATTCTGGCTCTTTTTACTATAATTTGAAAAGCTGCACTTGAAAAGAATTGAAAGATTTGTAAAAAGTTTAAAAAAGGTGTTGACAAAAAACAAAAAGCCGGTATAATAGTAAGAGTTGAAAATAACAACTCAGGTCCGTTGGTCAAGGGGTTAAGACACCGCCTTTTCACGGCGGTAACACGGGTTCGAATCCCGTACGGACTATGGTATGTTGCAGTTGGAACACTTGATGAAAAAAAAGTTTTAAAAAAGTTTCAAAAAGTGTTGACAAGCGAAAGCTGCTGTGATATACTAATATAGTTGTCACTTGAGAGAAGTGAGTGACAAAGACCTTTGAAAACTGAACAAGACGAACCAATGTGCAGGGCGCTACAACTAAGGTTGTAGTACTGAACAATGAAAAAACAATAAATCTGTCAGTGACAGAAATGAGTGAGAACTCAAACTTTTAATGAGAGTTTGATCCTGGCTCAGGACGAACGCTGGCGGCGTGCCTAATACATGCAAGTAGAACGCTGAAGGAGGAG